>CAYRBM010000008.1:0-61117 GCA_964422425.1 uncultured Odoribacter sp. | reverse complement strand
TGAATTTAAAATCAAGAAATCGAAAATACGCGGCGAGGTTTCGGAAGGTATGATTTGCGCCGAAGACGAAATTGGGCTGGGAACCAGTCACGACGGAATCATGGTACTCGATCCTTCGGCTGTTCCGGGAACTGCTGCCAGCGAATATTTTAAGATTGAGTCGGACTATGTTTTGGAGGTCGATTTGACTCCAAACCGAATCGACAGCGCTTCGCACATCGGTATTGCCCGCGATCTGGCGGCTTACCTGAAAGCCAAACAGCCGATCACTTATTCACGTCCGTCGGTTGATGCCTTCAAAGTTGATAACCACAACCTGCAAATTCCGGTGGAGGTGTTGAATACAGCCGCTTGCCCGCGATATTCCGGAGTAACTATTTCGAATGTGACCGTGAAAGAGTCGCCGGAATGGCTGAAAAATAAACTGAAACTCATTGGCGTTCGCCCAATCAACAATATTGTTGACGTAACCAACTTTGTGTTGTTCGAAACTGGTCAGCCGCTGCACGCGTTCGATGCTGCCGAAATTAAAGGCAATAAAGTGGTGGTTCGCACAGCCGAAGCCGGATCGAAATTCGTGACGCTCGACGGTCTGGAACGCGAAATGCATCCTGACGATCTGCTGATTTGCAATGAGTCTGAGGGTATGTGTATCGCAGGAGTTTTCGGCGGTTTGCATTCAGGAGTGAAAGACTCAACAACCAATGTCTTCCTCGAAAGCGCCTGGTTCGACTCAGTTTACATTCGCAAAACTGCCCGTCGCCATACGTTGAGCACCGACGCATCGTTCCGTTTCGAGCGTGGAACTGATCCGAATGGAACCATTTATGCGCTTAAACGTGCTGCATTGTTGATCAAAGAAGTGGCTGGTGGCGAAGTTTCTTCGGAAATTGTGGACGTTTACCCGAATCCGGTGGCCGACTTCAAGGTTGATGTTACGTATGCCAACATCAAACGCTTGATTGGAGTTGATTTGGGCAAAGAAAAAATCAAACAACTGCTCGATGCTCTCGAAATAAAGATTGAATCTGAAACAGAAACAGGTCTTTCATTGCTCGTTCCGCCTTACCGTGTGGATGTGAAACGCGAGTGCGATGTGATTGAAGAACTCCTTCGTATTTACGGGTACAACAATATTGGCATTCCAACGCAGGTGAATGCTTCGATGCAATATTCGGTAAAACCAAACCCGACAAAACTCCGGAATCTGGTTGCTGAAATGTTGACTGCACAAGGCTTTAACGAAATCTGGTCGAATTCGCTCACCAAGGCTTCGTATTACGATAATAACGAAGTTTTCACTGCCGAAAACACGGTGAGACTGTTCAATCCGTTGAGCAACGATTTGGGCGTGATGCGCCAGACCCTGCTTTACGGTGGCTTGGAAACCATTGCTTACAACGCCAACCGTAAAAATCCGGATTTGCGCTTGTACGAATTCGGCAACTGCTATTTCTATAACGGAAGCAGTTTGAAAGATAATCCACTGCGCAACTACCGCGAAGAAGAACATTTGGCCTTGTTCATTTCAGGAGAAAAAGAAGTGGCCAACTGGTCGGGTGCTGCGGCTCCAACAAGTTTCTTTACGCTGAAATCGTATGTTGAAAATGTGCTGAAACGTTTTGGATTTAATCCGATTAACCTGAAAATAGAAGGCTTCTCGAATGCTGCCATCAGCGAAGGAATTCAATATTTGATCAACGGCAAAAAGCTGGTCGAATTTGGCATCATTTCAGGAAAAACACTGAAAGCATTTGGTGTTGAAAATCCGGTTTATTATGCCGATTTCAGTATGGATGTTCTGTTTGTTGAACTGAAAAACAACAAGGTTTTGTTTGCCGAGTTACCGAAATATCCGGAAGTGCGCCGCGATTTGGCCTTGTTGCTCGACAAAAATATTCAATTCAACCAATTGCGTGATCTGGCTTATCGTTCCGAACGAAAACTGTTGCAGTCGGTTGATTTATTCGACGTTTACGAAGGCAAAGGCGTGCCGGAAGGTAAAAAATCGTATGCCGTAAGTTACATCCTGCGCGACGACGAAAAGACCTTGAACGATAAACAGATTGAAAAAATCATGCAGAAGTTTGTTTCGACTTACGAACGCGAACTTGGTGCGCAGTTGAGGTAATTAAGATTTGATGAGATATTCAAGCCCCGCTGTCGGAAGATGACGGGGCTTTTTGATTGGTTATTTTTGTAACTTTGGTCATCAAAACTGTTTAAAATGAAGACGTATCAGATACAAATAGAAGAATCCTTGTTCCCTGAATTGAAGAGGGTTTTGGGCTTGCTACCAAAAGACAGTGTGAAGCTTCAAACACAATCGGGTTACGAAATTACTCTTGACACCGATCTTTCTGATTTTGAACAGAGCGATGAGTTTAAGGCGTTTATTGATGAGGGGATTGCTTCGCTCGAAAGAGGTGAAAGTTATACCACTGAACAGGTATTCATGGAAGCTAAGGCAAAGTACCCCAATTTGAACTTCGATTATGAGGATCGTTAAATGGTCGGGGCAGGCAAAAGTCGATTTTGTAAATACACTTGGCTATCTCTATCAAAATTGGTCAGAAAAAGAAGCTAGGGTTTTTATTGATGAAATAAAAAGGCTTACCTATATACTTGAAAAAGGCAATGTTGAATTCAGAAAAACCAAATACAGGAAGTTGCACGTTGCCGTAATCTCAGAACAAATTTCAGTTTATTACAGAATCCATTCTTCAAAAAAGGTTGAAATCGTGCGTGTTTGGGATAGCAGGCAGAAACCTTCAAAACTGCTGAAATCATAAAAATTGGGAGTCGAAACCCGTAACTTGAAATGTCCAATATCGAATATTCAATAACCAATATCGAATAAAAAATATGAAAGGTAATGCGGGGCGCGTAACACATACCCTGCATCCCGTAACTCGCAACAACAATGACGAACCAGGCAAAAGGAATTCTTTATACGTTGATCACCGTTTTGATGTGGGGAGTTTTGGCCATTGCGCTGAAGCTCGCCTCCAAAGTGGTGGATTCGCCAACGATCGTTTGGTTTCGGTTCTCTTTGGCTTTTGCCGGAATGGCTGGATGGGCCGCGATCAAAAATCCAAAAGCGCTTCAAATTCTTTACAAACCCTCGTGGCTGATTGTCATTTCGTCGCTGGCGCTGGCCTGGAACTACATCGGCTTTATGCTGGGCATTCAATATACCAGTCCGAGCAACGCGCAGGTGGCTATTCAGTTTGGTCCCATTTTGCTTGCCGTTTCCGGAGTTGTGTTCTTCCACGAAAAAATAACACGATTGCAGATGCTCGGTTTTATCCTGTCGATTTTGGGCTTTCTGATGTTTTACCAGCAACATGTCGGAGCAGTCCCCAAAGGCATGGGTGGACAATACACCAAAGGAATGGTTATTACGCTGACGGGTGCTGTGGCCTGGGCCATTTATGCGGCATTGCAAAAGAAACTGGTGCTGACCCATTCGGTGGGAACGCTCAATATCTTCATTTTCGGGCTGCCCGTTCTGCTTTATTTGCCGTTTGTAAATTTCTCGAGCCTTGGCGGACTTAGCTGGGGTTACTGGGCACTACTCGTTTTTCTGGGCGCTAATACGCTGATTTCGTATGGATATCTGTCGCTGGCCCTGAAATACCTCGAAGCCGGGAAAGTTAGCATTATCATTGTTCTCAACCCGATCATCACATTTATTTTGATGGGAATATTGACCTGGCTCGAAGTCAGCTGGATTGAAGGCGAGCATTTTTCGGTGCTTTCCATTGTTGGTGCTTTGGTGGCGTTGGCGGGAGCAGTGTTGGTAGTCAGAAAGAAATCCAAATCAGAATAATCGTCCTGAAGGTTATTTTTCAATGAAGAAAGCCTGTCGTATCTGGATTTTCAAGTGTTGTTTTTAATTGCCCGTTAGTTTTGTACCCAAAATTGCAGGTCTTTAACCCGTAACTCGAATCGCTCAACCCGTAACGATTTGAAACTGGAAACTTTGAACTTGAAACCTTTTCTATGTGGGTATTTCTGGCGCTGGCATCGGCAATGTTTTTAGGCATTTACGAAGTTTTTAAAAAGCTTTCGGTCAATAAGAATGCGGTCATTCCTGTACTGTTTATTTCCACACTGACCAGTTCGCTTATTTTTCTTCCGGTCACCATTGGATCGGTGTTCTTTCCTGAATTTTTCAAAAGCATAGAATTATTTGTACCGAATATCAACCTTTCGGACCACGCGCTGATATTTCTGAAATCGGTAATTGTGGTTTCGAGTTGGGTCATGGCCTTTTACGCGGTTAAGAATCTGCCCATGACGATCGTCGGCCCTATTCGCGCAACGGGGCCAGTTTGGACTTTGCTGGGTGCTATTGTCATTTTCAGCGAGCATCTCAATACGCAGCAATGGGTGGGCGTATTGATCACCCTGTTTTTCTTTTACATGCTTTCGGTGGCTGGGAAAACCGAAGGGATCAACTTTTCAGCCAACAAATGGGTATTTCTGATTATGGCCGGAACATTTCTCGGGGCTGTCAGTGGCCTGTACGATAAATTCCTGATGCGGCGCATCGATCGCATGGCGGTACAGGCCTGGTTCTCGTTTTACCAGGTTGCCATTCTATTTCCGGTTTTGGCGATTACCCGATGGCGGTTACCCAAAAGCGAACGAGCGCCATTTCACTGGCGATGGTCGATTCCGCTGATTGGCGTTTTTCTGGTAGTGGCCGACTACCTGTACTTCAACTCGCTCAGCTATCCCGATTCAATGGTGTCGATCATTTCGTCGCTTCGGCGGGGTGGTGTGGTCATTTCTTTTGTTGTTGGCGCTTTGGTTTTCAAGGAAAAAAATATTCTGAAGAAAGCTTTATATCTGGCTGGTATCATGATTGGTATTTTATTACTTTCGTTGGCATCACACTGATAGTTTCAAGTTCAAAGTTCCAATTTTCAAGTCAATACGGTATTTATCCGTTGTCGTTCGGCTGTTGACTTGGGAAATGAAATACTAAACAGAAAACCATGAAAAAAGCAATTATCCTCATTTTTGTCGTCGCAGTTGTTATTTCGTGCAACGAAAAGAAAAAGGCTGCCAATCCACAGGAGTTGATCGATGCCGATATCGCGTTCTCCGATTATTCAGTGAAACACGGAATTCAAAAGGCTTTTATTGAGTTTGCTCACGACAGCGTGGTATTGCTGAAGCCCAAGCGTATGCCGATAATAGGCAAGCAAAGTCTGATTGATAGTTATGCCGGGAAAAGCGATTCGGGATTAATTTTGACCTGGAAGCCTGAAAAAGCAACCATTGCCGCAAGCGGCGAACTCGGTTTTACCTACGGGTTGTGGACACTGATTGCTGCAAAAGATACTTCCCGTGGCACTTATCTCACCGTTTGGAAGAAAGATGCACAAGGCAACTGGAAATATGCCGCCGATACCGGAAACGATGGACTGGCACCTGAATAACTCAATAATTTACTTTTCAGGATAAAATGCTTTTCAGTTTTTTTATGACTTTTTTCGTTTTTTAGTCGGCTCGTGTCGCTCAAATTTGCACTATAATAATTTCTGAAGATGTTTCACAATTTATTGTGCCTGCCCGATCCGTTCATTCACGTGAAAAACCGTGACCATTTTCAATTTTAATCCATTTCAATAGGATTAACGGACGATTCTGTCCAAAAACAAATTCATTTTATACTTTTTCAAATTTATACTGTTATGGAAATTCCATTTGCTGAGCCATTTAAAATTAAAATGGTTGAGCCGGTTTACCGAAGCACGCGTCAGGAACGCGAAGCATGGATCAAAGCCGCACGATATAATTTATTCAACCTGAAAAGTAATCAGGTTTACATCGATTTGCTGACCGACAGCGGAACCGGGGCCATGAGCGACCGGCAATGGGCGGCTATGATGACCGGCGACGAAAGTTATGCAGGTTCTTCATCTTATTATCACCTGAAAGATACCATCAAAAAGCTGTTTGGGTTCGATTATTTTCTTCCGGTGCACCAGGGAAGAGCGGCCGAAAATGTATTGTTTTCGGTGCTGGTCAAACACAACGATTTGATTCCGGGAAATTCGCATTTCGACACAACCAAAGGACACATCGAATTTCGACAGGCTACGGCGGTGGATTGCACCATTGACGAAGCTTTTGATACCGAAACAGATCATCCGTTCAAAGGGAATGTTGACCTGGAAAAACTTCGGCGAGTGCTTGACGGGAATCCTCGTGAACGAATTCCGTTCATCATTCTGACGGTCACTTGCAATACTTCCGGAGGACAGCCGGTTTCGATGCAAAACATAAGGGAAGTGCGCCAACTGGCCGATCGATATGGAATTCCGGTGATCATTGATTCGGCCCGGTTTGCCGAAAATGCCTGGTTTATTCAGCAGCGCGAATCGGGTTATGCCAACAAATCGATTCGTGAAATCGTAGCCGAAATGTATTCGTATGCCGATGCCATGACGATGAGCAGCAAAAAGGACGGAATTGTGAATATTGGCGGATTGATTGCCACCCGCCGCGAGGACTGGTTTGAGCAGGCTACTACGTTCAACATCATGTTCGAAGGATTCATTACCTACGGAGGCATGGCTGGTCGCGATATGAATGCACTGGCTGTTGGATTGGAAGAGGTGACTGAAGCAACTTATCTCGAATACCGAATCAATCAGGTGGCCTACTTAGGCCGGAAACTGACTGAATTTGGAGTTCCGGTTCAGAAACCTTATGGTGGTCACGCTATTTTTGTGGACGCCAAGCGCTTTTTGCCACTGGTTCCGAAGGAAGAATATATCGCACAGACTCTGGCTGTCGAGTTATATTTGGAAGCCGGAGTTCGTGGGGTAGAAGTGGGCACTTTGCTGGCCGACCGCGATCCGGTAACCCGGGAAGACCGCTATCCGGCACTCGAATTTTTAAGGCTGGCCATTCCGCGCCACGTTTATACCAACAATCACATGGACGTGATTGCTGTTGCTTTGAAAAATGTTTTTGACCGTCGGGATTCGATCACTTCAGGATATCGAATAGTAAAAGAAGCCCCGATCATGCGGCATTTTACGGTTGAACTGGAACCTTATCGGTAATACCCGATTCTGCAATCGCCAATAAACCCTTTTCGCCCAAAGCAATCAGATTCAGACAATTCTGATGATTCCTTTGGGTCAGGTCGTCATCCCAAATCGTGCTGCATTTCGCTCAACGAAGTGGTTTGTCACGGTATACCTTCGGATAATGAAATTTTGCGTGAAGGCGATATTTTGAACATTGATGTAACTACTATTCTGAATGGTTTTTACGGTGACACCAGTCGCATGTACACTGTTGGCGAAATTTCCGACGAAGCAATCGATCTGATTGAAGTTACGCGCCATTGCCTCGATTTGGGTATTCAGCAGGTTCGACCTAGAAACCAGTTCGGCAACATCGGTTATGCAATCAGTAAATACGCCAAGGCTCAGGGATACTCGGTAGTTTATGAGTTTTGCGGGCACGGTGTAGGTGTGAGCTTTCACGAAGAACCGCAGGTCGATCACACGTCGCGCCGCAATTCGGGCCCTTTTATGAAAGCCGGAATGACATTTACCATCGAACCCATGATTAACCAGGGGCGCCCCGGAACTATAATTGATAAGCATGATAAATGGACCGCCCGCACGGTCGACAAGAAACTTTCGGCACAGTTTGAACACACCATCCTAGTCACCGAAACAGGGTTCGAGGTTTTAACCGATGTGATTGGAGAATATTAATTTCCTGAAGGAGTAATCCGGGCCACCCAGCCACCTCCGGAAGCCAGTTTCAGTGTTAACTTTTCGCCGGATTTAAAATTGCGGTCCATTCGCTTATAATCTTCTGCCCTTGAATTGGCATTGATTCCATCTTCAATCCATTCGATACGATAGTTGCCTGCTTTCAAAAAATCAGTTGGCAATTCGATGGTTCGCTCATCCCAGTTGGTGATTGCTCCCACATACCATTCATTTCCCGAGCGACGGGCTAAAACCGTGTATTTGCCGATTTTACCATCGAGCAAATGTGTTTCGTCCCATTCCACCGGAATTTTGGTCAGGAATTGGGTGCAATCTTTCTCGCGGTAATAATCCGACGGCGAATCGGGCAGCATTTCCATCGGACTGCTCAAAATCACAAACAAAGCCATCGCGTGGGCACGGGTTCCCTGCCCCATAGGGTAATCGCTCAAAGGACGAAAATTGTCTTTCGTCGAATTTCGCATGGTTGCCGGAATGTAGTCCATCGGTCCGGTAAACATGCGGATGTATGGCAATAAGTTGTGATGAACAGGATTATCCGAATTCGTCCAACCGTTGTATTCAAATTCGATCAGCGCTTCGCGGGTCAGCACATTCGGGTATTTCCGGCTCAGCCCGCAAGGTTTATAGGCGCCGTGGAAATTGACGACCATCTTTTTCTCGGCCGCTTTCCGGGCCACTGCTTCGTAAAACTCCACCATAGGCTGATCGTCGCGGTTCATAAAGTCCATTTTAATTCCTTTGACACCCCATTTTTCGAACTGGTCAAACGCCTCGTCCCATTGCTTCTGAACGGTGTGCCAGATCACCCAAAGCATCACATCGACACCCTTTGATTTGGCGTAGGCAGTGACTTCGGCCATGTTCAGTCCCGGGACTTCGTGCAACAAATCGTCTTTCGGACACCAGCCATCGTCGAACAGGAAATACCGAAAGCCGTGGGCTGCGCAAAAGTCGATGTAATATTTGGCCGTTTCGGTATTGACCCCGGCCTTGAAATTGACACCATAAATATTGGATTTCCCCCACCAATCGAACATGACGACACCCGGTTTGATCCAAGAAACATCAGCCAGTTCGGTTGGCGACGCCAGCAGATAAACCATATTATTGGCAATCAGATTCGCTTCTTTTTCAGCAAAGGCAAAAATCCGCCAGGGATAAGTTCTGGTCCCTGAAACGCGCGCGATGTAGTCATGTTTTTCAGCAATCTGGCCGTGATCGTAAATGCTTCCTGTATATCGGTATTTTTTTGGATACGGCGGATGCGTTGCCGCTAACTCTTGTTTGCCGGTTCCGGCCAGCCACAAACCCGGATAATGATACAAATCAGCCTCGGTAATCATTACAAAACTGCCGTTCGATTTCTCAATCAAAGCTGGCAAATGACAAAGTGCTCCGTTCTCAACCCCACTTACTTTCCTGAATTCGTAGGGCGTTTCGTACGATGAATTGAACGATTTTGACGGCTGATAACGAATGGAATCACCGTCTGCCAATTGAATGCCCAGGTTTTCCTTCAGGAGGATCAGGCTATCTTTCACTGAAGTTGAAAACCGATAAGCCAGACCTTCATTATACAATCTAAAAGTGATGGAAAGACCCGATTTGAACAAGAGTTGCATTTCGCTGTATTGATTGCGGTAGGTTTCGGACTTTTCGCGAACTACCGGCAAAACTGTTTCGTCAACAGAATTTCGGTTTACCTTTTTAACCTGAAATTGACCAAAATCGGGAAATCCACTTTGAGTTTGCAGGCCAAGATCAGACAACTGAACCAAAATTTCATTCCCATTCAGCATTTTAACCGAAACTCTCTGGTTCAAATTGACCTCTGCGGATAGTCTCTGATCGGGAGATTTGAGTTGGTATGTCTGCGCGTATGTTGCCGCAAAAAGAAGACAGAGACACAGGGGAAATAGCAGTTTTTTCATGGTCAGCAGGTTTAGTTCGTTTTATAGTTGAGCCGAAATTACAAAGAACTCACGATCAAAAAAATGAATGATTTGATGAAATTATGGATTATCTGATCGCTTCAGTTTTTTCAGGACTGAAAATTATTGATTGTGAACCTCTGCGACTTACAATGGTTAGTATTATCCAAAATGATTGTACTTTAGATATCCAAAATAAAACGACCAGAATATGAAATTCGGACAAAGCGAAAACCCCGAGGCTATTGATTTTCGGCTGCCTGCCGATGATCCCCGAACAGCAGAAATATTGAAACAAAACGATACATCCAAACCGCTCACGATCTATGTGGGATGCGCCAAGTGGAACAAAACCGACCTGAAGAACTTTTATCCGCGAGGTACCAAAGACGAGCTGACTTACTACTCCACCCAGTTTAATTCGATTGAGCTGAATGCCACGTTTTACAACATGCCCAGCCGTCAGCAGGTGATTACATGGAAGGAAAAAACTCCGGAGAACTTCCGCTTTTTCCCGAAGATCACCCAAAGTATCAGCCACATGCGACGGTTGAACGATGTGCAGGCTTTAACAACCGAATATTGCGACAACATCAGCAATTTCGAAGATCGGTTAGGAATGGTGTTCCTCCAGTTGCACGACAATTTCAAGTACAAAAACTACGACCGGTTGGTGAGTTTTATTGAAAGTTTCCCCAAAGCCATTCCTTTGGCCGTTGAGTTGCGCAATACCGAATGGTTCAACGACAAAGCTATTTCCGACGAGGTTTATGCCCTTTTTGAAAAACACAACATCAGTAACATTGTGGTGGATACAGCAGGTAGGCGCGATTTGCTGCACATGCGGCTGACCACTCCGAAAGCCTTCATACGGTATGTGGGGGCAAACAATCCCCAAAGCGACCGCGAACGCCTCGACGACTGGGTTAACCGCCTGAAAGTGTGGGTCGATCAGGGAATCCGCGACGTGTATTTCTTTGTCCATCAAAACATCGAAATGGAATCACCTTTCCTGTCGGCCTATTTCATTAAAAAACTGAATAAGCAGTTTGGAGTGACGCTTCAGATTCCGAAGCTGCTCGGCCCAAACGGGGATTCATCGCCAACGCTCGGATTATAATACATTTCCCCACTGATTTTCCACAATTCCCGTCGGAACAAAATTTTCCAGACGGGATTTTTTATGCTGAAAAATGAACTCATGCATTTAACTTGAAATTATTCGTAAAATTGTCGTGCGAATAAACCTAAACCCAACAACCATGAGAATTTCAGGCTTGCTTTTTATCCTTTTCTTTTGTGCATTAACCACTTACGCACAATCTGTTCTTGAAATAAAATCGCCCAATCAAAAAATCAGCTTTACCCTTCAGCATAAAATGGAAGCCGAAGACGGACTTTTTTATTCCATTCGCTACGGAAATCAGGCAGTTGTGGAATGGTCGAAACTGGGAATTACCTGCAATGGCGACCCATGGAACAAACAATTAGTGGCAGTGGCATCCGCAACTCAATTGCACGATACGACCTGGACGCCTGTTTATGGCGAACGCGATCGCATTCGCGACCATTACAACGAATCGGTCGTCAACATCACCCGCGAAAACCGTAAATTTCCGGTGCTACAACTGATCGTGAGAGCCTATGATTCGGGAATTGCCTTCCGGTACAAATTCGCCACCAACGAAAATGGCGGTCCTTATCTGCACATTACCGGCGAATCAACCGAATTCAATTTTCAGGAAAATACCAGGGCTTGGTTTACCGCCCGCGCACAATCGTTACACCAAATACTTCCGCTAAAAAACTGGCCCGACGAGTCGGATCGTCCGCTCACGCTGGAATTGCCCAACGGGTTGTTTGCCTGTTTGGCTGAAGCCCAAATGACCAACTTTTCGCGCACCAAATTCAAACTGAATCCGAACAAAGAAAACTCCATCCTGACTTCCATTTACGGCGACGTGGACGAAATTGCTCCTTTTGCCGCTCCCTGGCGGGTTGTGATGGTTGCCGAAAAAGCCGGAGATTTGCTGGCCAATAACGATTTAATCCTGAATTTGAACCCATCATGTCAGATAGCCGATCCATCGTGGATCAAGCCCGGAAAGGTGATGCGCGAGGTTACACTTTCGACTTCCGGAGCTAAAAAACTGGTGGATTTTGCAGTGGCCCGAAACATCAAATACATCCATTTCGATGCCGGATGGTATGGCTTCGAAAACGATTATCAGGCCGATGCAACTACGGTAACCGTTGATCCTCGCCGGAATCCGAAAGGCGACCTCGATCTCCAGGAAGCCATTCGCTACGCCAAATCGAAAGGAATCGGTGTGTTTGTTTACGTCAATCAGCGGGCTTTGGCAGCACAACTTGACACCATTCTGCCGCTTTACCAGAAATGGGGTGTAGCCGGAATTAAATTCGGGTTTGTTCAGGTGGGCTCGCACCGGTGGACAACCTGGCTGCACGAAGCCGTAAAAAAATGCGCCAAATACCAACTGATGGTTGACATCCACGACGAGTACCGGCCCACCGGATTCAGCCGCACTTATCCCAACCTGATGACGCAGGAAGGCATTCGCGGAAATGAAGAAATGCCCGACGCGGTAAACAACACGGTGCTGCCATTTACCCGTTTTGTGGCCGGAGCTGCAGATTATACCTTCTGCTATTTTTACCGGAAAGAACTGGGCCATCCTACCCGGCACATTCAAAATACTTCGGCTCATCAACTGACGTTGCCGGTAATTTATTACAGTCCGCTGCAATGGATGTATTGGTACGATAAACCCGATGATTATCAAAACGAACCGGAGCTCGCTTTTTGGGATGTGTTGCCAACTACGTGGAACGATACCAAAGTACTGAATGGTGAAATCGGCAAATACATTACCGTTGCACGCCGCAATGCCGACAAATGGTTCGTGGGTAGCATCACCAATACCGATGCCCGCGATCTGAAAGTTTCGCTCGATTTTCTGGAACCGGGGAAAAAGTATGAAGCCACGCTTTATTTCGACGACGATCAAGTTGCAACCCGCACGCGCGTGGGAATTTCAAAACAAAAAGTTGACGCAAAAACGGTGCTGAACATTCAACTCATGGCTTCCGGAGGACAGGCGATTTTGATTGAAGAAATTAATTAACGATCAACGATTAACGATTTAAGAAGGGGCAGTCTCCCAATCTAAAATCGTTAATCGTTATTCATCAATCGTTAGTCGTCCGCTTATTTTTCAGAAATACAATACAAATATTTGAATCCGCGAAGGAACAGTTCGTTTCCAACCATAATTGGCGAAGCATGGAAGGTGTCGTCGAGTGTGTTTTTGGCCAGAATAGAAAATTCCGGACCTGCCTTAACCACATTGATTACATTGGTGGCCGCTACGTAAATTTTGTCTTTATTGCCCGTGGGCGACGAGAAAATATTGGTAATTCCATCCAGTTTCTGGTTGCTGTACGCTGGCTTTCCGGTTTTGGCATCCAAACATGTCATAATTCCGTTGTTCCCTTTCAGGAAATATAGGTAACCATTCATCAGCACCGCACTTGGTGTGTAAGGTGTATCCTGATTGTATTCCCACAAAATGGCCGGAGTACTGGTGATATCGCCACTCGCCTTGGCCAGATCAACGGCCTTCAAAGCCGTTCCGCGAAAACCACTCATCAGATACAAAATGCCGTCGGCATACATCGGGTTCGGAATTACGTTGCGCGTCATACCGGTGCATTCCCAAATGATCTTTCCGGTTTCGGCATCGTAACTGCGCACTTTATTGGTTGCGCTGGTAATCAGTTGCGCTTTGCCATTCACCTCTACAATCAGCGGAGTTGCCCACGAAGTTATTTCCTCGCGTTCTGCAGTCCATGCTTCCTTTCCGGTCTTTTTATCCAGCGCATACAAATACGATTTTTGCTGATGGTCCCACTGCACAAAAATTTTGTCTTTATAAATGGCAGGCGAGCTTCCTTCGCCAAAACTGGCCACAATTTCCATCTGCCCGAAATCGCGCTCCCATTTCACATTTCCTTTCATGTCGAGGCAATACAATCCGCGCGAGCCAAAGAAAGCATAAATATTTTCGCCATCGGTAACCGGCGAGTTCGAAGCCCAGCTTCCCAAATCGTGCGTGCGTTCGGCCGGAACTTCTTCTTTCACCACGGTTTTCCAGTTTATTTTTCCTGAAGTTTTGTCAACTGAAATAACTGTAAACTGGTGGATCAAATCCGTTTGGGTAGGCGCCATCGGATTGGCTTGTCCGGCATCGGTTTTTTCTACTTTTTTATCGGTTGGAACGGCCGTTTGAACGATGATCTGATTGCCCCAAATGATTGGAGTGGCATGGCCTTTCCCCGGAATTTCAGTTTTCCACCTTACATTTTTAGTCTCACTGAATTCAACTGGAATAGCACCGCCATTCACCGCGCCATTGTTGTACAAACCACGCCATTCGGGCCAGTTGGTTGTAAAATCGGCAGGTTTTAATTGAGCCTTAGCGCCGGTTACAACAAAAAATAAGCAAAGAGTGAGTAAGTAACAAGTTGTTTTTCTCATAGGTAGTTGATTTATTGGATTGTTATTAGAATCGTTTGACAATTATCTGACTAAAATAGAACTATTTCGTTTAATCATCAGAATACACCGAAATTAAACCGAACCCCTGTTCAAACAAAAAGCTCAACCAGTAATCTCGGATTGAGCTTTTCATTTAAACTAACGAAACTTTAATCATTTTCAATCGGCTTTAACGAACTTCCGATCGGCAATCAACTGTTTTCCACTGGCTATCCGCAGAAAATAAATTCCGGTTTTTAATTGGCGTACATCGATCAAAGCGCGACTCTGTCCTTCAGTTTTAATCTGCTGATTAAGTGCCTTCTGACCAGCCATATTCATTATCTCAACTGAAAGATCACCCGAAACCGGATTGCCAAAATTGATGTTCAGAATGTCCTTAACCGGATTTGGATAAACGGATAGTTCTGATTTATTAATGATATCCGTCCCGGTAATGCTTTTCATAACCACAATCTGCTGGGTATATTCAGAAAAATCACTCCCGCTCAACGCTTTCAGTGTTACATTATAAATACCTTCTTTCTCGAAACTATAATTTACCTCAGCTCCTTTCAACAGAGTTCCATTACCAAGATTCCATTCGTATTCAACTCCCTCTTTAGGCATAACCACCGAGAAATTGCTTTTCCCATCAATGTTCGCAGCCTTCCACAAAGGTTTAGAAAGCATAATGAAGGAAGTACTTTTCTGACAAACTCCTTCAACAACCGCCTGAACTGTATAAGTTTTGTCGGGACACAAATTTTCGACCACGCCTCCAACCCGTCCATCAGACCATTGGTATTTCACGCCATCAATTTCTTTAGCATTTTCATCGACTAACTTAACGATGGCTTTACCGTTGCACTGATTATCGACCGGATCGAACAGAAGCAAACTAATCGCACCTTTACAGTTGACCAATGGTGCAGCCAAAACGGTATGTCTTACGGTTTTGCTTACCGTGCAACCTGCAACCGTTGTAACAAGGCAACTCACTTCATAAGTGCCAGTCTTTGCATAAGCATGTTCCGGGTTCTTGGCTTCGCTCGTTGCTCCATCACCGAAATTCCACTTTAACGTTTTAACTTCAGCCGGACTTACGACATAAAACAGGAAGGTATTTGGAGTTTCAGGCTTTGGCTTGATAACCAGATCAAATTTACAGGAAGTGGTTGTAGTAGCTGTTCCAACCTTTACAACCGCGCAATAATCGCTTTTACAACCAGCTACAGTGGTTATGATCAGACAAACTTTATATTCGCCCGCTTTGGTATATTCATGAGTCAATGTTTTATCGGTAGAGGTGCTGGTTGTGTTGTCCCCAAAATGCCACAGGCATTCTTTTATATCACCAATTGACTGGTTCGCAAAAACCACTTTTTGAGACATCGACTGATCTGACCATATTTGGTTGGCGGCAGTAAAATAGGCTTTGCATGTTGGAGTTAGGGCTATTTCTTTGATATTAATAATTTTGACGTCAGTACCCTCCCTGCATGTAGTTACTTTTTCTGTCAGTTTTTCGTAAGTTAACTCAACATACTGCCCTTCTTTTAAAATAAAATCGGTTGACATTCGGGCCGGAATTAAAACCAAACCATTTTCGAGTACAATGACCAGATCGCATCCTTCGAGGGCCAATTTCTTAACCTTTCCTTTTGCAGCAAGCACAGGATTTGTTTCTCCCTGAAAAGTTTCTTTCACCTCTCCATAGCAAACTTTATTATCTGAACCAATTATTTTCAGCGTAACTGCGTAGCTTCCGCTTACTTTATAGGAATGAGAAGGAGAGGCAAGCTCTGATCCGCTTCCGTCGCCAAATGTCCAGTAATACTTCGATCCTTCCGGCTGGGCATCGGTACTGAATGTGTAACTTTGAAGATTAGTGGCATTTTTCACAATCCGCACAGGAACTTTGCAGACCGTTGGCTGGACAATTTCAGAAATCCGGTGAATTTTTGCCATGATTCCGGGAGGACAAGTGGAAGGTTTGTCCTTTTGCATTTCATAAGCCAGTTCGAGATACTGACCGGCCTTCAGCAAAAAGTTCGGAACCATTTCCGAAGGAATGAGGTAGGTGCCGTTTTCGAGCAAGATTACCAGTCCGCACCCGGCAGTGGCCGATTTATCAACTACTTTACCTTTTCCCGACAGAATCGAAGTTGTAGAAGTGCTCGTTCCTCCTTCGAATCGAGCCTGCAACTCGCCATAGCAAGTTTTTGCTTCAACAGTAACTTTAACTTTTACATTATAGGTATCGGTAATTTTAAACGCATGAGTCGGAATCGATGAATCAGAAACGGCATTATCGCCAAACGACCAATAATATTTGGCGCCTTCAATCTGCGGATCGGTTTTAAACGTGTATGACGGAGGTAAACTTTTATTCATGGCATACACAATCTTTACAACACATTCGCTTTGTGCCATCAGGCTTGTCAGGCTAAAAAAGAACACGATTAAAGCTAAACTTCGTTTCATATTGGGTTAGTTTTAGAATGTTCACGCAACAAGTTTCTTACGAAACTGAATACCATAAAGATACAAGGATTTTGAATTTTCAAAAGAAGATGAAAAAAACACTTTATCCAACTCTAAAAAAAATAATTGATCAATTCAACAATCAGATTATCTTTGACTTCAAGATTAAAAAAAGACAGAAACCCAACAAACTTTCAACAAAAATCAATAAAATGAAATAGCCATGGGTTCAAAAGCCCACACTAACCGAAAATGTATAACTGTATAAATGGCTATTCCATCCCGTTGGAATATTCAAAAAATAAAAAAATGCTAATACGCATATTATTAGACGTTAAACAAAATTTTATACAGATGAAATATCTACCTGATCTGCTTACTTTTATCATTTTAAACCTTTTATCAGCCAAGTCGTTTGGCCAAACAACAGCACAATGGCGTGGACCTGAACGCAACGGGATATACAAGGAAACCAATCTGATGAAATCATGGCCTGAGAACGGCCCCCAATTGCTCTGGGCTGCTGAAGAAATTGGCACAGGATACAGTTCTCCGGTTGTGGCTGACGGCAGAATTTTTATCAATGGAGAAATTAATCGGATTGCACACATTTTTGCTTTCGATTTGAATGGGCAACTGCTTTGGAAAGCGCCAAACGGCCCCGAATTCTTTGGAGAAGGTTATGCAGCAAACTTTCCGGGAGCACGATCTGCTCCTACGGTTTTTAACGATCTGGTATATGTTTGCTCTGGTCTGGGCCAGATTGCCTGTTTGGAAGCTGCTTCGGGGAAAGTACGCTGGACTTTAAATATGGTTACTGATTTGGGTGGAAAGTTGAACATGTTTGGATACTCGGAATCACTAATGGTTGATGAAACAAAAGTTTACTGTTATCCCGGAGGTAAGGAATCGAATGTAATGGCACTCGACCGAATGACAGGAAAGCCGGTCTGGACATCAAAAGCGCTGGGCGATCCGGTATCGTTTTGTTCACCCATGATGATCAGGTTACCAAAGCCAACAGCCAACAAATCGGTAATTAATATGGAAAACGGCGAGTTGATCAGAAAAACAGTTACTTATCCCGAATTGGAAATTCTGGTAACTCTTTCACGCGAATATTTGCTTGGAATTGATGCTAAAACCGGGGAACTTCTCTGGTCTCATAAAGAAGATTCGGTAAAATTGGAAGGAGAACACTGCAATACCCCTCTTTATTCCGATGGATTCATTTACTGCATTTCGGCAGATAAGGGAGGCAACGGCGCATACAAACTGGCATTATCGCCCGATGGTAAAAGTGTCAAAGAAGTATGGCGAAACGGTAAAGTCAGGAATCCACTGGGTGGATTTATAAAAATCGGAGATCGCATTTTCACCTCGTCTGAAGACAAAAAACTAAAAGTGATCGACACCAATTCTGGCCAGGTAACCGACTCCATCCGAAACATACGCGGGAATATCATTTCAGCCGACAATCTGATTTTCTTTTATTCTGACAACGGCTATGTACATCTGATTAAAAACACTAATAATCAGCCCGAAATTGTAAGTAAATTTAAAATTGACCGAGGAACCCGGGAACACTTTTCACACCCGGTTATCAGTAACGGAGTACTTTACATCCGACATGGAAGTGCATTAATGGCTTATCAAATCAAGTAAATCGTCAGTTCATCGTTTGACAAACCGGACAGTTTTGCGATCATTTCTTTGCTTCATTTCAAGCAAATATATTCCCGGATGAAGATTTGCCAATTCCAGCTGAAGCTGTTGTCTTCCTTTCGGAAATGAAGGTTGAGGCAAATTTGCAATCAAATGCCCTGCTGATGAATAAATCAGGATTTGAATTTGACCATCCTGTACATCGAAACTCAAAATAGCCCGGTCAGAGACAGGATTGGGGTAAAGCATGAGTGCTTCGGATGAATCAGAAACCGGCTGATCTGATGAAGTTGATTTTGAAATCAGCTGAACTTCGGGGAATGATCCGCCAAGTAATTGAGCAATTTCCATGTCCTCCAAATTAAACCACTGTTTGTAAAACCCGGAATAAATACTGCGAAAATCAACCTGCATGGCTAAATTATCTGATTTGCCAACAACTGCCGGAATAACCGGATTTTTCCCGACTATTCCGGGATTGACTTTTGCTCCAAAAACAATAGCCGGCCAACTGGTGCCGTGATCAGTTCCAAGGCTATCGTTCGATTTTATTCGTCTGCCAAATTCCGTAAATACAAAACCCATCACCTCATCGGCCTTGTTCATCAATTTTAAATCGTCCTGAAATGCTGCAATGGCTTTCGAGAGTTTGGAGAGCAGCAGCGGATGTGATCCGGTCAATTTATCCGACTCGCTGGTTACCTGTCCCGAATGAGTATCCCATCCACCGAGGCTAACCACATAAATCTGGGTTTGCAATCCACCTGCAATTAAATTGGCAACAAGTTTCAGCTGGTCGGCCAGCGAATTGGTTCCTGCCGAAGGATACAAGGTTGAAAGATTTCGGGCACTTGCGGCAGCCGATTTTATGACGGCCAGATACCCTTCGGTTTGCTCCATTACTCCGGTGATAAAACGGAGTTCATTTCCGAAAGGCGTTTCGGGAAATGTGGTGTCTGATGAACTGCTGGAATAAGATGAAGACAAACTTTTCAGAACCGTACTGAAATTGGCCAAATCGCCCTGACAGGTCGGGGAGCTGGTTGATCCAATGGTCAAGGCAATCGGATGCGGCTGTTTTTCATTCGGGTAGCCAATTGGGAAATCGGGATACTGTTTCCCAAACATACGTCCGGCCCATCCTGATGTAATTACTGTTTTGGCATCAGACGCTGAGATCACAATATCTTTCGACCGAAAATGCGATAAATTGGGATTAGGATATCCCACTCCCTGAATAATCTGAACTTGTCCATCAAAGTATAGTTTTTTCAACTCAGGCATGGAAGGATGCAGACCAGTTTCATCGGTCAGTTTTAGAATCTGGGGCTGATCGACCAGAATGTTGTGCCGGGCATTAGCCAGATTATCGTATTCCGTAATGGGAATTACCATATTCAAACCGTCGTTACCCCCATCAAGCTGGATCAACACAAGCTTCCTTCCTGTATGATAGGAAAAATTGTAGTCAGAAACCGTTTGATTGCCAAGAGCCTGAATCCATTGTCCCTGAAAGAAAAACGTGCTTGCCAGCGTTGCCGACGAATACTTTAAAAACTTCCTCCGATCCATACCTATTCAGTTAATTCATTTAAAGCCTTAGTTCAGGCCAGGTAAAACTCCGGCATTCGTAAAATAGCCTTCAGCAAAGCCAAAAGTTTTTTGCTGATAGCACTTTTTTGGACAGAATCATTGGGATTGCTGATGTATTTGTTCCACTCAAATGACCAGGTCGAATCAGGCAGTCCCGGAATCAGCACTTCTTTTAATTGTAGCAACTGAGTGCTGCTTAAAGTTACCGGCAACAGAATCTGAGCAAATCCATTGATCAGGCTATCAACGTTTGAAGGGACATTCACTTTTGCGGCAAGAACAAACGGATCAATCACATATTTAAATCCACTTTTGGTTATTCCCGAACCGCATAAAGTATCCGTAAAACTGGTTCGCATCGGAACTGTTGCCGAATTGACCCAAAGTTCGTAAAAGGATGGCTCTTTATAGTATTGCGGCCACCCGGCTACATCCGGCGGATCGCCCAAAGCCATTTCCATATTGCGGCACGAGTAAAACACTTCGTTCCACATTTCGTAATTTGTAATCAGCTGCGGTGAAAGGGTAATTTCGCACTTGCGATAAACCCCAATGGTAAAATCAAGTGGATTTTTAATTTGAGAACCAAAATAATCCATGCTAAAAAAATGCTCGCTGCTAAGCAATTGAGTGAGCATGGGTTTGATTTCATAATTATTCTCGAACAAGGTGGTTGCGAGTGGTTCTATGATTTGCTGTTCGATTGTCTGATCAATCTGGTAGTACATGAGCCAACGGTAAATTTTGCGAACCAGATACCGGGCAGTTTCCTTTTTACCAAAGATCATATCGATCAAAAACTTGTACTCTTCCGATTCTTTATTGGTAATGTTGGTTTTATCAAAAGCTTCGGTAAAAACCTTGGTAGTTTTATCGTGGCGGGTACTGTCGTATGATGAAGTACTTGCCGTTCGGCTCACTTTCCATCCGGTTAGTACCTTAGCTGCTTCCCTGATGTCCGCTTCAGTGTAGTTGGTGTAATTACCCTCAGCAATCAATGGCCCTTTCCCGATTGTAAACAGTTCGAACAACTCGCGTGCATAATTTTCATTTGGAGCGCTGGCCTTGTTCGATTCGCCATTCAGGTAAATCAGCATCGCCGGATTAACCGTTATTTCATAAATGAGCTGCCTGATGTTTCCTAAAGCATGTTTCCGCAGCAACTGATTGTACTGATAAAGTATTGTGGCATAGTTTACCACTTCGGTTTCAGTAACCAAATGATTATGCCAAAACAAGGTCATCTTTTCAACGAGCGAAACACCTTGCTGCATCATCAGTCCGATCCACCATGCCCGAAGGCTGCGTAAGCGAAATGTGTTGTAAGTACTGTTGTACGGCGCATTAATCCAGGTTTGTCCCTGAGCCACATCAAGGTCGTTTGCATCGTAGCTAACCGGAGGCTGAGGAACGCTGACCGGTTGCATCAGCATAGTCATTGCCGACGAAATACTTTTCCCAACCAATAAATCGGCCTCGCTTTTTTTAACGCCAAAAGAACAGCGGTCAAGCAAATGCCTGACCTGACTATAATCCAGGTTTCCTGAAACAGGCTGAAGTGAATAAGACTTACCCGCTATACCCATAATCAACATTTTTTACGGTTAACGATGGTTGAAGATACAGAAAATCGGGCAAGTAAAACAAGTATCCAATTTTCAATTAAATTGCGGAAACTCAAAACAAGTCTTCGCTCCGACCAATCTTGTACAATCTGTATTTTAACTTCCTGCAACTGCAAAATGTTATTATTTTTACCGTCATGTCGCAGGCTAACGAAACCATATTATTTAGCGAAATTAAAAATGGCAACGAGCAGGCCTTTAATAAGGCTTTCGACCTGTATTACCCGCGACTGTGCTTTTTTGCCGATAAAATGCTGCACGATTTCGATCTTTCCCGCTCGGTGACACAGCAGGTTTTCGTCGAATTATGGGTTCGGAAATCGCGTTTGCAGGTCAACTCACTTCAGGCTTATTTGTATCAGGCTGTGAAAAATGCTGTACTCGATTTGCTAAAGCATCGTAAAGTTGAACAGCAGTTTATTCTATCGCTCGAAAAAATTGAAGAACATGAACTGAACGACCAGATCGAAGAAGCTGAACTGGCCGACCGCATCAACCGGGCCATTCAAAATCTTCCGGAGAAATGTCGCGAAGTTTTTGTACTCTGCCGTTTCGAAGAACTGAAATATGCCGAAGTAGCAGAAAAACTCCGTATTTCAGTAAAAACTGTTGAAATGCAAATGAGCATTGCGCTAAAAAAACTTCGTATCGAATTATCTGATTATCAAATGATGCAGCTCTTCTCATTATTTTTTTCAAAAAAACTTCAGGTTCCTTACAGGGTAAAGTAAAAGCAAATCGTCAAAGGGACATAAAACAAAATTCCCGAACGACGAATGCAAAACGAGCACAATCATATCGACCTCTTAATTGCCAACTACCTGAGCGGCGAAGCTACCCCAGCCGAAAAAGACGAACTGAACCATTGGGTAAGTGAATCGCCCGTAAACAAGCGGCTTTTCGAAGAAACACAACAAATCTGGTCGAAAGCCCGGGTTCATTTTTCGGATTCCCAAATTCGTTCCGACCGCGAAAAAATTAAAGACCAGATTATTCGCCAAACTTCCAATACCACAAAAACCGTTTTGTTTCCATCGTGGATTTATCAGGTGGCAGCTATTTTGGTTTTACCAATCATGCTGGGTATCGGCTGGTATCTGGGTTCTTCAAATGGAGGCAATCAGACTCAGCAATGCGAAGTCACCGCCCCAAAAGGACAAATCTCGAAGTGTGTTTTGGCCGACGGAACCAAGGTTTGGCTCAATGCAGGCTCAACTTTAACTTACAATACGGTTTGGAACGACGGCATCCGCGAGGTAAAACTTAACGGCGAAGCCTATTTCATCGTGGCCAAAGACAAGAAAAAGCCTTTTGTTGTAACCACCGAGCAAGCGCAGATTAAAGTGCTTGGAACCACATTTAATCTGAAAGCGTACCCGGGCGAAAGTCACGTGGAAGCAACGCTCGAAGAAGGAAAAATTGAATTCAGCCTCACAAAAGAAAATGCCAAACCCGTTGAATTGAAACCCGGAGATCAACTTATTTACAACATTGCTGAAAAGAAAATTGAATTGGGGACAGTTGAAACGTATCTGCACACGGCCTGGAAAGATGGGAAATACGTATTCAAAGATGCTGATCTGAGAACAATTGTCAGAGAGCTGGAACGGCTGTATGATGTTCGCATCCACTTGGACAGTGATTCGTTGCTGAATTTGCGGTTCAGGGGAATGTTTGAATACGAACAAAACATTTTCTCTGCGCTCGAAAGGCTTGAACTAACAACTAACCTGAAATATAAAATGAACGGGCGTGATATCTGGCTTCAGTAGAGAATAATGTCAGTATTTATACTGTTTGAAAAACATGAAAAAATAATGTAAGCTAACTAAATATTAACCTAAAATTTAAACACTTATGATCAAATAACCGCTTGAACATGTCGTTCTGCGGCCGTAACCGACCGGGTAAAATAAAAACAGGAACAGCTGGAACTGCTCCTGTTGAAAAAACGCGGAACGCGAAAAAAACGAAAATCATTTTTTTAACTAAAAACAACCAAATTTATGAAAATTATTCGGCAATCGAATGGGGGAAATCTATACCCATTTAAAAAATTCTGGTTAATTATGAAACTGAACTTTTTCCTGATTCTCATAACGGTTCTGCAGGTTTCGGCCACGGTTTCGGCTCAAACTACCCGTTTGGATCTTAAAATGAAAAATGCAACCATTTCACAGATTTTTGATGAGATCGAACGTCAGTCGGAAGTGTATTTCTTCTACAACAAAAGTCAGATCGACGAAAACCGTACGATAAGTGTTGATTACAGAAATAAAACCATCGATGAAATCCTGAAAACCCTCGTATCAGAGCTCTCCCTGACATACGAAGTGGTTGGAAAAAACATCATCATCAAACCTTCAGAAAATTATAACTCCGGCGGGCAACAGCAAACTATCAAAGTAAAAGGGGTGGTTAAAAATTTGTCCGGAGAAACCTTACCCGGTGTTACCGTGATGGTGAACGGAAGTACAAACGGCACCATTACTGACACCAATGGCTCATACTCACTTAGTAATGTACCTTCCAACGGAACACTGGCATTCTCATTTGTGGGAATGAAAAAAGTAGAAGTTCCGGTAAACGGCAAAGCGGAAATCAATGCTGTTCTGGAAGACGAAACCATCGGATTGGAAGAAGTAGTAGCCATTGGTTACGGTACGGCACGCAAGAGCGATCTGACCGGAGCTGTTGCAAGCGTACAAGGTGAAACCTTAACCAAACGGTCTGCACAACAGCTTTCTACCGCCATGCAGGGGCAGATGGCAGGAGTACAGGTTACCCGTTCGTCGGGTGCTCCTGGAGCATCGGCCACAGTGCGCGTGCGCGGGATTACCACGCTTTCGAACAACGATCCATTGGTAATTGTGGATGGCGTCCCCTCGTCACTGAACGATGTGGTATCAGCTGACGTGGAAACCATGACTGTTCTGAAAGATGCAGCTTCGGCGTCGATTTATGGTTCGCGTGCAGCAGCAGGGGTTATCCTGATTACCACCAAACGAGCCAAACAGAACCAATTCTCATTCGACTACAACTATGAACACGGTATTGACAGACCCACGACTCAGCCAACAAATGGCGATGTTATCGATTGGATGAACGTACAAAACGAAGTGAAATGGAATGATGGCGCTTCATCTCCTTACTCGCAGTATTCGCAGGAAACTATTGGGTCATGGCTGAACAACAATGCTACTGATCCCTGGCACTACCCGAATACCGATTGGGTGGATTTGATCCTGAAAAAATCGACATCGCATGAGCAACACATGCTAAGTGTTTCCGGAGGTACGGAAAAGCTACGTACGAAATCTACTTTTAACTATCAAAAAGGCGATGGCTATTACGAAAATAAGTCGTATGAACGTTTTGCCGGCCGTATCAACAATGACTATAAAATAGCAGATTGGATTACCGCAAATCTCGACATCGACTTTTCAAAATCAACTTCAATCTCTCCGTCGCAAGTCAATCCCATTTATCTTGCCTATCTGGTAGCGCCGTATTACACACCCAGATGGGAAGACGGTCGCTATGCCGATGTTAAGGATGGTGCCAATGCACTTGCAGCTTTACAAAAAGGTGGCACCAACAACCTCGACTATTATAAATTTGGAGGCAAGGCTCAATTCGATATCACTCCTTTGGACGGCCTTACCCTGACTGCCATTTTTGCACCACGTTACTCTTTTACAAAGGGGAAAAGGTTCTCACGCGCTGTGCCTGTTTATTATGAAAACGGTTCAACAACAAATGCACAATGGCATAAGACTACCAACCTGGAGGAATCTCGCAACGACAATAGCAGTTTCACTACCCAGTTTTACGGCAACTATCAAAAGAAATGGGGCGACCATTCGTTTAGCGCGATGGCTGGTTATGAGGGGCACTCAAACAAATGGGAAAATCTGGGAGCTTCTCGCACCAACTATCTGCTTGATAAATATCCCTATCTCAATATTGGCCCTGAAGATTACCAGTATAACTCAGGAGGTGCAGGACACAATGCCTACGAATCGGTATTTGGACGTCTGATGTACTCCTTTAAAAACAAATACATGATTCAGGGGAATGTTCGTACCGATGGGTCATCGCGCTTCTCGGAAGATTTCCGTTGGGGAACTTTCTATTCAGCGTCGGCAGGATGGGTAGTGTCGGAAGAGCCGTGGTTTAAAAATAATGTCGTTGATTACCTGAAATTACGCGGTTCCATCGGCCAGCTTGGCAACGAACGTATCGGATCAGAATTTCCTTATCAGGCAGCCATTAGCTTTGGAAACAGTTACATGTACGACAAAACAACCCAATCAGTATCAGCCGTGCAGAATGCCGCACAGGTGTATTACGCTTTCAAAGACATTACCTGGGAAACGACTACCACAGAGGGTGTTGGCCTTGATCTGAATGTCCTCGACAGTCGTTTGCGTTTCTCGGGCGATTACTACTACAAAAAAACCAGCGATATGCTGCTTACGCTTGGCTTTCCATCGTATGCGGGATTTTCGGCTCCCCAACAGAATGCTGGCGACATGTACACCAAAGGATGGGATGCAGAATTAAGCTGGTCTGAAAATTTGGGTGATTTCTGGTACAGTATCTCCGCAAACTTGTCAGACTACCGTTCGAAAATGGGCTATCTGGGAGACAAACGTACCATTGATGGAAACTATATCTACGAAGAGGGATCATATTACTACGAATGGTACATGTACAAAACCGATGGTTTGTTCCAGACCAGCGCCGACCTGTTGGATGAAAACGGTGTAAAGTACCCAACACTTACAGCAAACGATAAAGCGGGAAATATTAAGTACATTGATACAAACGATAGTAAAACCATCAATTCCGACGATAAGGTGCGACTGGGAAACTCGCTGCCCGAATACCTTTATGGCGGTAATATTGCAATGGGTTGGAAAGGATTTGATTTCAATCTTTCATTTCAAGGTGTAGGTCATCAGCGCGTATTGTTCAATTCAGCATGGATCCAGCCGCTGAAGGAACAATGGGGAGCCGTTCCTGAACTTCTGCTAGGCAACTACTGGAGCCAGCACAATACAGAAGAACAGAACCTAAAAGCCAAGTATCCACGACTCACCTATACCAATACCACCAACACCTTTACAGGATCTGACTATTGGCTTTTCAATGGCGCCTATTTCCGGGTAAAAAACATTACGCTGGGCTATTCGCTGCCAAAGAATCTGCTAAGTCATGCCCGAATCAGGGATTTGCGTTGCTACTTCAGTGTGAATGATCTGCCGGCCATTAGTAATTACCCGAAAGGGTGGGATCCCGAAGTGGGTTCATCGTCAGATTTCATTTCAACATCTTTCATTATGGGTGTTAATGTTAAATTCTAAAAAATCAATCCTATGAAAAAGATATTTTTAATTACCATCATATTTTCAACGCTCACTTTTTCGGCCTGCGTTGATCTCGACCTGAATCCCCTGTCAGAAGGGTCAAGTGAAAGCTGGTATTCTTCGCAGCAGGAGATTGAAATGTCGGTAAACGATTATTACCGTCCTGAATTCTTCCCGATCGATCCTATGTCGTGGAGTGACGATGTAACGGAACGAAACAGCACAACAAATGTGCAGAATGGCACAATGACCGCTGAGGACGGCACAGTGGCCTCTCGCTGGCAAAATCACTATAAAGGTATTGCCCGTGCATTGCGCCTGTTGAATAAAATGGATGATGCCCGCGCTATGGGCGTTCCCGAAGCCAGTATCAAACAATACGAAGGTGAAGCCTATTTCTATATGGGGTATGCATACGGTATGCTGGCTTTCCATTGGGGCGACGCTATTCTTGATAAGACAGGCATGACCCTTACTGAAGCTTATTCGATAGCGCGTTCGCCAAAAGCTGATGTGCTGGCATTTAGCTACGAGTGTCTGGACAAAGCCGCAGAACGGTTGCCGAACAGCTATTCGGGCATCCAACGCGCAACGAAAGGAGCTGCTCTTGCATTTAAAGCTCGTATTGCCCTTTGGAACGGAGATTACGAAACGGCTGCAACGGCCGCAAAAGCCTGTATGGATTTGAATGTGTATAAACTTCACGGCAATTACCGCGATTTGTTTACAGCTTCATGGTCAACCGAATGGATTTTCTTCTTCCGTGGCGATGTCACCCTGAAAAAGTAGTACTGGGCTGCAGGTGACGTGGCAAACTGCATTGGCCGT
The DNA here is from genome assembly GCA_964422425.1 of uncultured Odoribacter sp. Lineage (GTDB taxonomy): Bacteria > Bacteroidota > Bacteroidia > Bacteroidales > Prolixibacteraceae > Aquipluma. Next base: position 33,280 of record CAYRBM010000008.1, on the reverse strand, counting down.
CTTGCTGGCGGATGGGGTGGACAAAAGGCTCCATCATACGAACTGGTATGTGCCTATCCCTGTACCGATGGCAAACCCATTGACGAATCGCCGCTGTACAACCCAAAGGACTTTTTCGAAAATCGCGACCCGCGAATGACCATGACCATCGTACCCTTCGCCACGGCACACAACAAAAGCGTTCTCGCCGGAACATATAAACCTCAGGATTATACATGGCTTGGTTTTGAGTATTCTCCTGCCCCGAACAAGACAACTGTTTACCGAGCATCAGATGGCGCACAGGTAAGCAATACCGATTCGAAGGCTCGTGCAGAACACGCTTCTTACACCGGCCTGCTGTTTAAAAAGTATGTGGACAACACGTTCCTAGAAAACGGACGCCAGGGTGCACCAACTACTTATCCCATGTTGCGTTATGGCGATGTGTTGCTGATGTATGCCGAAGCCATGATTGAACTTGACAGATGTTCGCAGGAAGTACTGGATGCAACAATCAACAAGTTGCGTGAAAGAGCCTACGCAGGCACAGGGATGGCTTATCCAAAAGTTTTACTCGGTACGCAAAGCGCTATGCGTACAATCCTTCGTACAGAACGCTTCATCGAACTTGCATGGGAAGGCCATCGCTATGCCGACTTGATTCGCTGGAAACTCGCCGAAAAGGTGTACAACCGTCCCAGTTATTTCCTGCGCCGCGCGTGGTCAGGCTCAACATCGTGGAATGGCAACGAGGCGACAGTATCAGTCGAATACAAACAGTTGATCCAGAATTGGAAAGACGGAAACTATCCCATTGGAGGTATTCCTGAAATTGATGAAAACGGTATTGCTGATCTTAGCAAAATGGTTAATGCAGGTTATATTGTCGTGGCAAGCGAGCGAAAATTTGATGCCACAAGAGATTACCTGTGGCCTGTACCTGATGCCGACCGACTCATTAACGAAAATCTTGATCAGAACCCGAAGTGGTAGCCTAATTATTGAGAGGGTGTCTTCAAGTCGCCCTCTCAATATCAACGAATAACCAACCAAATCCAATAACCAGAAGATATGAAAAGGGTGAAATTTGATTTCACCTTTTTTTAACCAATACAAATCATTTCCACTATGAATCATCCAACCCGAATCAGCAGACTGAATTTTGCTATTATTCTTGCAATCCTGTTTCTTGCTGCCTGTGCAGTTCAGGAGAAACAACCCGAATCCCCAAAATCCATCAGCGGTGTTTATCCGCACCTGGCCTATTACAACAATGAGGGCGAGTGTGGAACGGGCGCGGTCGTACCGTGGGCCGACAAACTTTGGGTAATTACCTACGGGCCGCACCTTCCGCTGGGTTCATCGGATAAACTGTACGAAATTTCGGCAGACCTGAAACAAACCACCCGACCCGAAAGTATCGGCGGAACCCCTGCCAACCGCATGATTCACCGCGAAAGCAACCAACTTTTTATTGGTCCGTATGCAATCGATGCTTCAGGAAATGTGCGTACAATTCCGTACACGGCCATGCAGGGACGACACACTGGGAATGCCCGTCATTTAACCGATCCGGCCGGAAAGATTTACTACGGAACGATGGAGGAAGGATTCTATGAAGTTGATGTGAAAACACTTCAGTCAACCATGTTGTACAAAGACGGCAACAATGCCAAAGGTGGTCGTATTGAACACAACGACACCAATGTGAATCCGCAGAATGCAACGCTTCCCGGCGCTCATGGCAAAGGTTTATATTCAGGACAGGGAGTCATGGTTTTCTCGAACAATGGAGAAGCCAATGAGGCCGCTTTAAAGCATTTTGATATCGAGGCTGGTGTTTTGGCCGAATGGAACGGAAAAGACTGGAAAGTGGTTCGCCGCAACCAGTTTGTGGAAATTACCGGTCCGGGCGGAATTTATGGCAACGCCAATCCGGAAACCGACCCCATTTGGGCTACCGGCTGGGATCACAAATCGGTGTTGTTAGGCGTTCGCAATCCCGAAACGGGATGGAGCTTTTATCGTTTGCCCAAAGCCAGTCACAGCTACGATGGCGCACATGGATGGAACACCGAATGGCCGCGCATCCGCGACGTTGGCACTGCCGAAAAGCCAGATTATTTGATGACCATGCACGGCCTGTTCTGGCGTTTTCCCGGAACATTCACGGCCAACAATTCTGCTGGAATCCGCCCGCGTTCGGCCTACCTGAAAGTAATTGGCGACTACACCCGTTGGAACAACCAGCTCGTTTTTGGCTGCGACGATTCGGCACAAAAGGAATTCCTCAACAAACGCAAAGTCAAAGGTGGAATCGAAGGCCCCGGTCAATCCAATTCCAATCTTTGGTTTACTTCTCCTGAAAAACCTGATCAATTAGGTCCGAATACGGCGGAAGGCGCCGTTTGGATTTCCGAAGAAATTAAAGCAGGCGCTGTTTCTGAACCTTTCCTGTTTGCAGGCTGGGACGTGCGTTCGGCGTGGATTAAAAATGATGGAAAGCACACTGTGTCGTTTACGTTTGAAGTGGACGAGACCGGAAATAACAACTGGAAAGCGTTGAAATCAGTTTCAGTAAAAGCGGGCGAATCGGCCAATGTACCTTTTATTACTGCAGAAAAAGGCGAATGGATCCGCGTAAAAGCTGATCAGGCAAGCAAAGCCACCGTTCATTTTTCGTATGCGCAAAAAGACAGTCGCACTACCACTCCCGATGCGATGTTTGAAGGTTTGGCCAATATTTCGGAAACCGAAACCAGCGCCGGATTGCTTTGGGGATTGGGCAACAACCGTCGCAAACTGGGCGTTCTGGCCGGAACTTCTTCCGACAACGCTTTTGCCGAAACCGGTTATTATGAACTCGATTCGCTGATGAACCTGGTGAAAAAAGAAGATACCGAAACAGCCTCCTTCATTCGCGAAAAGTTTGCCATTCCGCAGCAGGTGGTTACCATGGACGAAGCTTCGGTATTGGTCACCGATGATTTGGGTCGCCGCTGGAGGTTACCAAAGGGAAATCCGAAATATGCCGATTTGACAAACAATTCTGTGCTTCGCATCTGCCGCGAAGTGGCCACCGAACGCGATTTGCTGAACTGTTCAGGAACATTTTACGAACTTCCGGCTGAAAATGCCGATGGCTTTGCCAAAATACGCCCAATTGCATCGCACAATTTCAGGATTTACGATTACGCTTCGTACCGCGGAATGCTGATTATGACCGGAATTGATGCAAAAACTGCAAAAGGAAATTCGCATGTAATTACTTCGGAAGATGGCAAAGCTGCTGTTTGGGCTGGTGTAATTGATGATATCTGGCAAATGGGCAAACCCGTTGGCGAAGGCGGTCCGTGGAAAAACGCTGCAGTAAAAGCCGGCGAAGCCTCTGATCCATATTTGATTGGCTTCTACGATCAACGTAGCCTGAAACTTTCGCACGACTCGAAAGAAGCAGTTACTTTCAAAATTGAAGTCGAGCCAATTGGACACGGTCCGTGGATGACTGATCAAACGGTGACTGTAAAACCAGGCGAAACCTTCGAATACAGTTTCCCCGAAAGTTTCCAGTCACGGTGGATACGTTTCGTGGCCGACAAAGATTGCAAGGCCACTGCCTGGCTGAAATACGAATAAAGTACAATTGGAGATTGACAAAAATGTGAAAACGAATTATTGACGCATGATAAAAATGATCTTTGGGAATATGGCACTGGCTGCCGTTTTTCTCCTTCAGGCTTGCACCCAGCCTGCTCCAAAAACCAATGAAACAGTTGTTGCTGAAAAAGGATTCCAATTGGCTCAAAAACCTCCGATGGGTTGGAACAGTTACAATTGCTTCGGAGGAAACGTTACTGAAGCGGAAGTAAAAGCCAATGCCGATTACATGGCAGAAAAACTAAAACAGTATGGTTGGGAGTATGTGGTGGTCGATTTTCTCTGGTATTGCGACGATCAGGACTCCTGGCAAAAATTCAAAAACCGCCGTCCTCATCAGTACATCGATGAATACGGAAGGCTAATTCCTTCAATAAAACTCCACCCCTCTTCAGAAGGAGGCAAGGGGTTAAAACCGCTGGGTGATTACATCCATTCCAAAGGGCTGAAATTTGGTTTGCACATCATGCGCGGAATCCCACGGCAGGCCATTGCCGGAAATACGCCGGTAAAAAATTCGACAGCAAAAGCGGCAGAAATAGCCAATTTGCCCGATACATGTATCTGGTATGGCGGATTGGCTGGGGTAAACATGACCAAAGCGGGAGCTCAGGAGTACTATAATTCGCTGTTCGAATTGTATGCCGAGTGGGGTGTGGATTATATTAAGGTCGATGATATTTCTTTCCCTTATCATGCTGATGAAATCGAAGCCGTTCGAAAAGTCATCGACAATTGTGGCCGCCCCATTGTACTGAGCCTTTCGCCCGGTCCGGCATTTATTGGCAACCCCAAACACCTCCGCGAAAATGCTAACATGTGGCGTATTTCCGGCGATTTCTGGGATAAGTGGGACGCTTTGAAAAGGCAACTGGAGCTTTGCCGCGATTGGGCCCCCCTGGTTACCCAGGGACACTGGCCCGATGCGGATATGCTTCCGCTGGGAAAACTAAACATCCGCACTGAATTGAAAGATCACCCGGTTAGAACCACCAACTTTACCCGCGACGAACAATATTTCCTGATGACGTTGTGGTCGATTTTCCGCTCGCCGCTGATGTTTGGTGGCAATTTGCCCGACAACGATGAGTTCACAACTTCGCTCATTACCAACGAAGAAGTTATCCGTGTCAACCAAAATTCCACCGAAAACAAAGAAATCAGTTTCAAAAACGGTGTCAGTATTTGGACAGCGAAAGACATTGAAAATCCGGTTAAATATTTGGCTATGCTGAATATTTCTGATTCGGTAGTCAATATTACCTTTACTCCGGAAGAACTAAGCGTTTCAAGTGGATCGCTGGTTCGCGATCTTTGGAAAAAATCAGATATTGGACCGTTTGGAAACAGCATAGTGCTCAGTATTCCTGCGCATGGAGCAGTTCTTTATTCCGTCAAATAAAACACAAAGCTGATGAAGAGATTTCTTATCATTTTTTCGATGGTTCTTTTTCTGGCCTGTAACGGACAATCGGAAGCAAATCCTAAGGAAACACGCGATCCGCTGAAATGGCCTTTTTCACAAACCTCCATCTGGAATATGCCGATTGGTTCGGGTGCCAAATATGTTCATGCACACATTGAAAAGACGATGGCTGCAGGGATGACCATCGACGAAGATTACATTGTAATGATGCCCGATGCCCCGCTGATGGACATTGCTCAGAATTTTGCAGGCTGGAGCCGTAACAAAAGCCGGTGCGCGGTAGAAGGAAAAGTGCTGTTTTCGGCACCCATTCCGCAATCGTGGATAGTAAGTCCTGAAACGTGGGACGGCGCCACGCCCAATGCCGGAATGGCCGTTTTGATGCCCGACCGCAAAACCATCAAACAAACACAACCGTTTGCTCATTGCACTGCAGGCCAACCGGCAACTTCGCAATATGTATTCGAAAATGAGGATATATACGGCGACGGAATGTATGGAGCTCACGGAGGATCGGGATTATCTGCTATTGGCGGCGCATTGCGTTTGGGCGAATTGACCCCCACCTCGGGTCCCATTCGTCACGCGTTGAAAGTGAATATTTACGGTAAAAAGAACATTTATTACGATGCTGAAACCAAGGGCTTTCGCTGGCCTGCGAAACGTGCCGATGGATATGCCTCGGCAAATTATTACACCGAACGCAAACTGGAGACAGTGAAAGCCTGCCGCATGGGAGCACTGCTTGCTTTACCGGCCCGGATGAACCTCGATTCGCTGGGCTTTGAAACCAAACCCGCGAGGATTCTGGCCGAAGCTTTTCAGAACTATGGCGCTTACCTGGTTGACGACACCGCCTGGGATGTTTATGCAATCGTTACTGAATGGTCGCCCGACGGACGCTTTGATGATGCTTTCAAAAAGAACTGGGGGTTTTCAATGAAGACAAACAGCAAAAATACAGCCTGGGCTCGCGATATGGATCGCATTTTTCTTAATTTGCACGTGGTTGACAACAATACGGCAACCACAACCGGAGGCGGAGGCAAACCCCTCGTATCGCTTGCACCTCCGTTTTGGAAATAATTAATAATGATATTTTCGGATGAAAAAAGGACTATTGATTTGCGTTGCACTATCTTTTGCCGTTTGGAATGTCTTCTCTTCGGAAAGGGAAGTCAAGCTGCTCGATAAAGGTTGGTCGTTTATTCAACGGGATGTTGCCAATGGCGAGTCGGTTAAATTAAACGACAGCGAATGGGCTAAAGTGCGTGTGCCCCACGACTGGGCCATTGCTGGTCCATTCGATATGAACATCGATATGCAGTGGGTGCAGGTGGTTGAAGACGGCGAAAACAAAGCCCGGCTAAGAACTGGTCGTACCGGTGCATTGCCCTGTTTTGGCGTTGGCTGGTACCGAAAGGTTTTGCCCGTTTCGGTTACTGATAAGGGTAAACGCATATTTATTGAGTTCGACGGAGCGATGAGCCGGTCAAAGGTTTACCTCAATGGCGAATTTGTAGGCGAATGGCCTTATGGATACTCGTCTTTTTCATTCGAGCTAACCAAATACCTCAAATTTGGGCAGGACAATGTGCTGGCAGTGCGTCTCGAAAATAAACCCGAATCATCGCGCTGGTATCCGGGGGCCGGTTTGTACCGTAATGTGCGACTGGTTAAAACTTCGCAGGTACGAATCGCACATTGGGGAACCTTTATAACCACTCCGGAAATTACGGCCAAAAGCGCCGAAGTATCCATTAAAACTGAAATTGATGGAGACGCCAATGCAGAAATTAAACTGGTCACAGATATTTTAAGCGATCAGGGAATAAAAGTCGGATCGGTAACATCTACTAAAAAAGCTGGCGATAAAACTCCGTTCGATCAAAAGTTGAAAGTAAAAGAACCACGCTTATGGAGTCTGGAGAATCCGGTCAGGTACAAAGCCATTTCAAGCTTATACATCGGAAATGAACTGAAAGATCAGCAGAAAACGGTGTTCGGCTTCCGGAGTTTGCAATTCGACAAGGACAGAGGCTTTTTCCTGAACGGGAAACCAGTGAAAATGCAGGGTGTGTGCATGCACCACGATTTGGGTCCGATTGGCTCGGCTGTAAATTACCGTGCCACCGAACGGCAAATGCAGATTATGAAAGAAATGGGCGTAAATGCCATACGTACCTCTCATAATCCGCCTTCTCCTGAATTGCTGGCCATTTGCGATAGCATCGGTCTTCTGGTTCAGGTTGAAGCGTTTGATGAGTGGAAAAACGGCAAAAACAAAAATGGATACGCCAATTTTTTTGACCAATGGGCCGAAAAAGACATCACGAACATGGTGAAACGCGACCGCAACCACCCATCAGTAATTATGTGGAGCATTGGCAACGAGATCAGGGAACAAGGCATGGCCAATGGCAAGGAAACGGCACAATTTCTGGCCGATATTTGTCGAAAACTGGATCCCACCCGCCCTGTAACTGCTGGATTTAACCAACATGTTGCCGCCATTAAAAACGGATTGAGCGATGCGGTTGATTTGGTCGGTTTTAATTACAAACCATTTGATTACAAAGCCAAACATACCGAAAAGCCAAACTATGTGCTCTACGGAAGTGAAACGGCCTCGACTGTCAGTTCGCGCGGTGAATACAAATTTCCGGCAAAGGAAAACAAAGGGGCGTGGTACCAGGATTACCATGTTTCAAGTTACGACTATGAATACCCGAACTGGGCTTCCACTCCCGATACCGAGTTTGAAATGCAGGACGACTGCGAATTCATTTTCGGGGAGTTCGTGTGGACCGGCTTCGACTATTTGGGCGAGCCAACTCCATACAACGAGGGAACCCCGGCTCGAAGTTCGTATTTCGGGATCGTTGATTTGGCCGGACTGAAGAAAGACCGCTTCTATCTTTACCAGAGCAAATGGAGCGATACGCCAGTTTTGCACCTGCTTCCGCATTGGAACTGGCCCGAACGAATCAGTCAAAATGTACCGGTTTATTGCTATACCAATTATCCGAAAGCCGAACTTTTTGTGAATGGAGTGAGTGCGGGCGTAAGACAGAAAGACAAAAGCAACAAATACACCCGCTATCGCCTGATGTGGAACGATGTGGTTTATCAGCCCGGAGAAATTAAAGTGGTTGCCTACGACGAAAACAACAAGGCTGTTGCCGAGCAAGTTATTCGAACTTCAGGAGAGCCATTTGCGGTGAAGCTGACAGCCGACCGAAGCAACATTAAATCCGGCGGCAAAGATTTGTCGTTTGTAACTGTTGAAGTGCTTGACAAAGATGGAAATCTTTGTCCGAGAGCCGACCAGTTGCTCTTCTTCAAAGTAAATGGCGCCGGAACTTTAATAGCGCTTTGCAATGGCGATCCAACAGATCAGACCTCATTTGCCTCCAATTACATGCGGGCATTCAATGGAAAAATGGTGGCCATCATCGAATCAACCGAAGAATCCGGAGAAATTAGTTTATCCGTTTCCGGAGGAATACTGAAAGGGAAAGAGCTAAAAATGAAAGCTGAATAGAATAAAATAATCTAAACCAACCAATATGTATAAACTACTTCTTTTTTCACTGATGACGTTTGTTTGTCTCGGTGGTTTTGCGCAGAAAAATGCAGTACTCGTTGAAGCCGAAAGCTTTGCCAATAAAGGCGGCTGGGTGGTTGATCAACAGTTTATGGACGTAATGGGCTCGCCGTTCCTGATGGCGCATGGGATGGGCATCCCGGTGAAGGATGCCGAAACTAACGTAAAGTTTCCGGAGAAAGGAAAATACCGCATGTTTGTGCGCACCCGCAACTGGGCTGCTCGTTGGACCGATCAGGACGCGCCTGGAAAATTTCAGGTCGTAGTTAACGGAAAAGCTGCAACTCCCGTTTTCGGAACCGAAGAGATGGAGTGGGGCTGGCAGGACGGCGGAGTGATCGACATCAGCAAAACCAATTCTACGCTTGCGTTGAAGGACTTAACCGGCTTTAATGGCCGGTGCGATGCTATCCTGTTCACCTCCGACCTCGATTTTACCCCACCTTTTGAGCTTGCTGAAATGGCCGGGTTACGCGCGAAACTCAATCCGGCGACAGTTCAGGTTAACAATGCCGGACAATTTGATTTTGTGGTGATTGGTGGCGGAATGGCCGGAACCTGCGCCGCTATTTCGGCGGCCCGTTTAGGTCTGAAAGTGGCGCTGGTACAGGATCGTCCGGTGCTGGGAGGAAATAACAGTTCCGAAGTACGCGTTCATTTGGGTGGCCGCATAAACCTCGAACCGTATCCAAACCTGGGGAATCTGGTGAATGAAATTGGCCCGTCGAGAGAAGGAAATGCCCGACCATACGAGAATTACGAAGACCAGAAAAAAATGGATGCCGTTCGTAATGAAAAGAACATTTCGCTTTTCCTGAATCACCATGCCGACAAGGTAAACATGAAAGATGGCAGGATTGAAAGTATTCAGGCTACCAATACTGAAAACGGACAAAAAGCACTGTTCAAAGCGCCGCTTTTTGCCGATTGTACCGGCGATGCCACCATTGGCGTACTGGCAGGAGCCAAATTTATGACTGGCCGTGAAAATTCGAAAGAGTTTGGCGAGTCAACCGCTCCCGAAGAAGCCGATGACCTTACGATGGGGTCATCGGTTCAGTGGTTTGCCGAAGATAAAACCAAAACTGTGCCTTTCCCCGACATCAAATGGGCGCTCGATTGGACTGAAGATAAGGCCGAACACCTCATTCGCGGCGACTGGAACTGGGAAACAGGGATGGGACTCGATCAGGTAACCGAATTCGAGCGCATCCGCGATTATGGCTTGCTGGTGGTTTTCAGCAACTGGTCGTTCCTGAAAAATCATTCAATAGACAAAGCCAAATTCGAAAAGCGCCAGTTGAAATGGGTGGCTTATATCGCCGGGAAACGCGAATCGAAACGTCTGATCGGCGATTATATCCTTCGGGAATCTGATTTGGTTGATCACAAAGTTTACCCCGACGGAACTGCCCCAACCTCGTGGACCATCGATTTGCATTATCCCGATCCGAAGAATTCGGAAAAATTTCCGGGGAAAGAATTTAAATCCATTGCCGTGCACAAACCCATTCTTCCCTACCCTATTCCATACCGTTGCCTGTATTCGCAAAACGTTCCGAACCTGATGATGGCCGGACGCAACATCAGTGTTTCGCACGTGGCCTTGGGAACCGTTCGCGTAATGCGCACTACAGGCATGATGGGCGAAGTGATCGGTATGGCCGCATCGGTGTGTAAAAAGCACAGCACCGATCCGCGCGGCGTTTATACCAATCATTTCGACGACCTAAAACAACTCATGCTGAAAGGAACAGGGGATCCCAAGCTGCCCAAAATTCAGAATTACAACATGGGCGGAACTTTATTGGGGAAGAAAGCAGAGCATTAATTTTAAAAAAATGATAGAGGCAATCAAAAAGGTTGCCTTTATCGTTTTGCAAATTCAGTGGCTACTAAAAATTCTCTTAATTTTAGCCATTCAAAAACCAAACTAAACCCAATGAGACGACGCGATTTTATTCGTACCACCGCAGCCGGAACTGCTTTTGTTGCTACCTCCGGATGGTGGGCTGCCAGCAAGGCCGGTGCGGCCAATCTTCAAACCATTAATTACTGTTATCAATCCGAACGCGAAATACCAGTTGCCTACAAAGTGGATGTAGTTGTGGTTGGCGGATCGAGTGCTGCTGTTGCTGCCGCCGTATCCGCAGCACGAAAAGGCGCTTCGGTTTTTCTGGCTGCGCAGGAACCTTATCTGGGAGAAGATTTATGCGGAACTTACCGCTTTTTCAACGGGTCAACCAATTCGGAATTGGGGCAGAAACTGTTCGGAAATGGCCAACCAACACCGATGTTGATCAAACGCACTCTCGATCAGGAGTTAATCAGCAATAAAATTGGCTTTCTGTATTCAACTTATGTCACCGATCTCGTTTACGACGAAAACCATAAAATTGCCGGAGTCGTGATTTCCAACCGCTCCGGAAGGCAAGTTGTAGTTGCCAAAACGGTGATCGATGCCACACCGCGGGCCATGGTTGCCCGAATGACTTCGGCAAAATTCGCTGAATACCCCGCCGGGAAGCAGGAATTTGGCTACGTGGTGGTTGGAAACGATCCCAAAACGGCTTCAGGATTAACCCTGACAGACGATTCGCAGAACATACGGATCAAAGATAAAACCTACAAGGTTTACCAATACCGGGTGCAGGTCGATATGCCCGATGCGTCGATGGCTTCGTTTGCACGGGCAGAACAAATGGCCCGCGACCTGACCTGGGACCCAAACCAGGTGGAATGTTCCGACCTGCTCTTTCAGGTTGCCCCCGACCCCATGACTGGCCAGAAAAGCGAACACGATGAAACCATCGATGCTGAAACGGTCAGCCTGAAAGCATTTCAGCCCAAAAAAGTCGATCGGCTTTTTGTATTGGGCAGTTGTGCCGATATTTCCAGAAAAGGGGCCGAGCAACTTTCGCATCCCGGAGCGATGATCCGAATTGGCGAACGCATGGGAGAAGAAGCCGCCATGCAAGCCGTTTTGGTTCGCGATGCCGCCAAACTCATCGTTTCAGGAAAAACACTTCAGGAACCCAAATCGGGCGACGTGGGCGAACTGCTCGACGGATTGCGCCCCACCCTGAATATTGGCACAGTGAAAGCGGATCCAACGCATTTGCCGGTGCTCGGCACCTTCGATGTGGTGGTGATGGGAGGCGGAACAGCCGGAGCTCCAGCCGGAGTTGGCGCGGTTCGGAGTGGCGCTAAAACGCTTGTGGTTGAATACTTGCATGGGTTGGGCGGAATTGGAACTTTGGGAATGATTGGCCGGTATTATCACGGCTATCGGCACGGGTTTACCAACGAAGTGGATGCCGGCGTGAAAGCGCTGGGAGGCAATAACCCACGCCAGAAAAAAAGCCTGGCCGAATGGGTGTTCGATTGGAAAACAGAGTGGTTCCGACGAGAAATCCATAAGGCAGGTGGCGAAATTTGGTTTGGGGTGATTGGCATTGGCGCCTATGTGGAAAATAAACAGGTGAAAGGCGTGGTGGTTGCCACACCGTATGGCCGTGGGGTGGTTCTGGCTCACACAATCATCGATTCGACCGGAAGTGCCGACATTGCCATTGCTGCCGGAGCCGGTTATTCGTACACCGACGGAACGAGCGTGGCCGTTCAGGGAGCCGGAATGCCGCCAAAAAATCCGAATGATTTTTACAACAATACAGACTGGACATTCACCGACGACTCCGATATGATCGACGTTTGGGCGACATTTATCGTTGGGAAGGAAAAATTCAAAGACCAGTTCGACCTCGGGAAATTGCCGCAAACCCGCGAACGCCGGCGTATGAACGGCGATTTCACGGTTTCGGTGCTCGACGTGTACAACGGCCGAACTTATCCCGACACGATCTCGATACATTTAAGTTCTTTCGACACACATGGATTTACCGTCGATCCGTTTTTTGCGCTGAAACCACCTGCACACAGCGGCGTTGACGTTCTGGCCAATGTGCCTTTCCGCGCCCTGCTGCCCAAAGGTTTGGAAGGAATTGTAGTGACTGGTCTCGGCGCTTCGGCCCACCGCGACGCGATGCCCGTCATCCGGATGCAACCTTGTCTGCAAAACCAGGGCTATGCCGTTGGAATGGGCGCTGCAATGGCGGCCGCCAACAACCAGCGAATCCGTTACATCGACATCAAAAAACTTCAGAAAGAACTGGTTAAAATAGAGAGTCTCGAACCACGCGTTCTGACCGATCAGGACAACTATCCTCCCAAATTTGAAAGCGTGCAAAAAGCTGCCCAAACGCTGACGCACGAACTCGACGGGCTGGAAATTGTGCTGTGGGATACCGAAAAAGGCATTCCAGTGCTGACCGATCAATTCAATATGCGATCAACTTTTGACGAAAAACTCGTTTATGCCCGCATCCTCGGAATGCTCGACAACAACACCGGCTGGGAAGTCGTTCAGAAAGCCGTCGATTCGCATGAAAAATGGGACAAAGGCTGGAATTACACCGGAATGGGGCAATTCGGCATGAGCATGAGCTACCTCGACAGTTTGATCATCGCCCTGGGTAAGTCGCGCAAACCGGAAGTGATTTCGTCGATCATCAGAATGGCCAATTTGCTTACTCCGGAAAGTGAATTCTCGCATTTCAGGGCCATTGCCGTGGCATTTGAAACACTGGCCAGCGAAGTCCCGGCCAAAACGCTGTTCGATTTGCTGCAAATGAAAGGCGTAACCGGCCATGCAATGACCACGATTCAAAAAGCCATTCAGGATACGCCACCAAGCGGCACCGACACCAGCACCCGCAACAACGCGCTGCGTGAGATCATTTTGGGCCGTGCACTTTTCCGCTGCGGCGATTACAACGGGCTAGGCAACCAAATCCTGAACGATTACGCCAAAGATTTACGCGGCCATTTTTATCGTCATGCCACCGGTGTATTGAAGATGGGAGCGTCGCCCAAAGAAAAGAAACTGGAATTGTAAAACCGCAAAACAGACAGATATGATTACTTTTTTTAGTTCGATAGCACTACTTGTGCTGGGATACATTTTTTACAGCAAAGTGGCCGAGCGGATTTTCGGAGCCGATGAAAAGCGCGAAACGCCCGCCATTTCAATGAAAGACGGAGTGGATTACATGCCCATGCCCAAGTGGCGCACGTTCCTGATTCAATTCCTCAACATTGCCGGACTGGGGCCAATTTTTGGCGCGGTGGCCGGAGCCATGTGGGGGCCGGTTGCATTTCTTTGGATTGTGCTCGGATCGATCTTTGCCGGCGCGGTTCACGATTATTTCTCCGGAATGCTTTCGGTAAAACACAGAGGGTTGAGTATTCCCGAAATAGTTGGTATTTATCTCGGTGTTGGTACCAAACAATTTATGCGAGGATTCACCGTCATTTTAATGGTGATAGTGGGTGCTGTTTTCATTATGGGTCCCGCTAAGATTCTGGCCAGTCTGACTCCCGAAAGTTTGGACATGAATTTCTGGGTTTGGGTTGTTTTCATTTATTATGTGCTGGCCACCATGTTACCAATCGATAAAATCATTGGCAAAATCTACCCTGTTTTTGGTTTTGCTCTGCTGTTTATGGCCGTTGGGTTGACCACAGCTTTGTTTGTCGAAGGCTATCATATTCCGGAACTGACCATGAGTAACCTTACAAACTTCCATACCGAACCCGAAAAGTTCCCGATTTTCCCGATGATGTTCATCACCATTGCCTGCGGAGCCATTTCAGGATTTCATGCTACGCAATCGCCGTTGATGGCACGCTGCATTACCAATGAAAAACAAGGGCGCGGCGTGTTTTACGGCGCCATGATTACCGAAGGAGTTGTTGCGCTGATTTGGGCTGCTATTGGAATGGCTTTTTACGGAGGCGTTGGACCACTCAACGAAGTGATGGTTGCCAACAAGGGAAATGCGGCTTTCGTGGTGAACGAAATTTCGAACTCACTGCTAGGCAAACTGGGCGGCGCGCTGGCGTTGCTCGGTGTTGTTGCAGCGCCCATTACTTCAGGCGACACGGCTTTCCGCAGCGCCCGTTTGATTGTGGCCGATTTCCTGAACTTCAAGCAGGGCCCCATTAAAAACCGTCTGATCATTTGTGTTCCATTGTTCGCCATTGGTTATTGCCTGACTTTGATTGATTTTGCGGTAATCTGGCGCTATTTTGCCTGGTCGAACCAAACCTTGGCCATGATCGTACTTTGGGCTATCACGGTTTACCTAGCCCGCGAAAAGAAGTTTTACTGGATTACGCTTATTCCGGCCTTGTTTATGACCACCGTAATTACCAGCTACCTGCTTTTTGCCCCCGAAGGATTCGGGTTGTCTTACATGGTTTCGCTAACCACTGGATTAATTGTCACGTTAGCGTCAGGTATCTGGTTTTATCTGAAGCTTGAAAAAGGTACACTCATTCCTGAAACGGTTACCGTAAAAGACTAAGCATACTATTTACCCGGAGGCTGATTTCAATTTTCATTTTTAATCTTTGAATGCCTCCGGGTTTTGTTTTTATTTAACAGAACTTTTCAGGTTTGCAAGACAAGAAAACCAAAGTTTTTCCGTTGTTTTGTAAAACAAAACCTGAAACCAATCATGTCCATTAAACTCTTCTTTTCAATTGCGGCAGCCTTAACAGCCGCCTTGTGCTTATTAAACTCTTCGTTATCTGCACAATCAAATCATAACGATAATTTACAAACCAACCAGGTTCCGATTAAACGTTCCAGATTAGTAGTTTCTATTGATGGCGGGTTAGGATACTTACTCGGAAGTACCAAAACAGCCAAACAGCAAATGAAAAATTATGGAATTTCGGACAGTGAAGCCGACCAATACTACCGAAAAATGAAATTAGGCGAGCAGGCCGGAGCTTCGGTTTACTATTTCGTTACGCCGGATTATGCTTTCGGACTCGATTACAACTTGTTTACAACAGGTGGAGAGGTTTTAGGGTATCTTGACCCAGGCGACGGATGGACAAAATATTATGGTGCTTTCAAAGAAAAGATTTACACTAATTTCTTCGGAATTTCGGCTTTTCAGAAACAGCGTTTAAACGATGATTGGAACATGTATGCTAAATTCTCGCTGGGTATGGCTACCTACCGCAACGAATCTGAAATAATTGTTACGCCAATGCTCATTACCGGAAAAGCTCCGGCCATAAAAGGCGAATTTGGATTTTCATATTCTCTCAGCAGGAATATTTCGGTTAATGCAGGGCTGTCCTATTTATTCTCATCGCTTAGGAAAATTAAGGTGGACGACGGAACCAATTTGACAGAAGTTGAATTGAATGAAGACACCAAAGAAAATTTATCGAGGTTGAATTTTTCAACCGGATTACAATTTACATTCTAATCTTGGCTATGAAAGCAAATAAATTTTTACCACTTATACTGGGTTGTATTATTTTGGGAATTTCTTTCTTTTCGTGCAACAACGATTTTCTTCAGAACGAAAAAACACTTGAAGCACAGGTAAAAGACACAATCAGAATGACTGATTTTGAGACACAGTTACCCGTATCATTTAATATGCCTGAGGCGGCGAATGCACACTGGCGGGTTTTTCAATTTCCAACATGGCTGAAAATTACTCCCATGGAAGGCAATTTCGCCAATGGGAAAACCACGTTTCAGTTAGAATTGCCCGACAAAACATATATTCCTCAATGGGGATTGTTGGAGTTACCTTTGGTTTTTGATGTGGATGGAATCGGACTGGTTCAATATCCGTTTCAGTTCTTCAATTTTGGCACCCCGCAAAGCGGACTTTCTACTTACGACCTTATGCTTAGTTACCAGTCGCTTGGATTTTTTACCATTCACAATACAGGTGGTGGAATTTTACTCTGGGAAATCAAAGATAAACCTTCGTGGATCTCAGTATCCAAATCAAATGGATACCTAAATCCAAATTCGGCGGAACAACTCAAGCTGATTGTTTCGCGTGAAAATATGGCTAAAGGAGACTATTCGGGAGAAATTACCATCGCAACAAACTCAATTCAGCAAAACTTAAAACTGAAAATCTCGATTAAAGTTTCTGATCCAACACTATCAGGAAACACAGAGCTTATTGAAGGTGAAGTCGTTGATTCACACTTCTGCAAAGCTACCGGACAATTGGCAATTGCAACAAAAAATCCGAACCGAATGTATTTATACCAGTCCGGACAACCTAAGAAAACGCTTGAATTGCAGAAGATCCCAATCAATGTGGCCATCACAGAAAAAGGCGATCAGATTGCCGCCACTTTCACCAACACTGATTTATCCATTATCAGTACCGAAAGCTTTACGATTCTGAAAAACATACAAACAGGAATTATTACATCCGATCTGGCACTGGGCGATAATGGTTGGGCCTATCTTGCCCCCAAAGCCTACGATACCAACTATTTACTTAGCGTTGATTTAAATTCCGGTCAGATTGTCAAAAACAGCGAATACATGAATGGTTTAACCTGGCTGAAAAAAGTGCCGGGTAAAAATTTACTTTACGGTTCCAAGATCGGTTGGTCGCCCGATTTCCTGCTGGTCTTCAATATTGTCGATGGAGCAGCAAGCCCGGTTGCCGACCAGTATTGGGTTTCCTTGTGGAAATTCTGGCCTTCGGAAGATGGGCAGCGCATTTTTACCGGCATCAGAAAAATCTATGAATCACCTGATTTTCTGATGAAGGGAAATATCATGGAAACTCCCCGAATGCTTGGCGAAATCGAACCTGTTTCAGGAACAATAAATTCGATGGAACATAGTCTGGTGCTGAAAGAATTGCTGGTAGCCTTTAAAAGTTACAGTTATGAAGCGGGGACAAAGATTTTGAGAATTGATGATTCCGGCTACTTTATCAAAAGCACTTTTGCGGTAGATAACATATCTGTAGAAGAAAACGGAAATTTCTATTCTGTAAGTCCCGAAATACCCTATATGTTTGTCAGCAAAACTGGCAAAGACCTTTATATCATTAAAATGGCAACAGGAAACAGCGGGAAAAATTACTGGTACTACGAAAAGATTAGTCTGTAGAATAATTTTGCCGACATCAATTAACGGTATACCTTTCGTCCGATCAGTTTCAGGCTACCGTCTTTCTCCAACATTTTAACTGACCGGATTACCGTCTCGACGCGCAACCCGGTCAGATCGGCGATTTGCTGGCGGGTAAGCGTAACTTCGTATTTCTGATCAGCCGGGATACCTTTCTCCTTTTTCAGGTAATCAATCAGGCTTAAAATGCGGTGGTCGGGATTGTGACCCGATATTTCTTTCAGTATCATCGACTTATACAACAAACGGGTTGCCAGCATACGGGTAAATCCGAAATGAATTTCCGGGTTATCCTTTAGTAGTTTGATAAATTTTGCTTTCGGCAATTTAAACAGGCAACTTTTTTCTTCAGCTACGGTACAGGCCGGATAAGTTGAATCGTCAAACAGAGGTGGCTCTCCAAAACTTTCGCCGGGACCAAAAATGCCCTGGGTAAATAGTTTACCTTCCGAATTCAGGTTAAACATTTTTACTTTCCCGCTTTTGACCTGAAAATAACTTGTTGCCCGTTCATTCTCGTGAAAAAGGTGTCCTCCTTTTTCGATACTGACTTCGGTTGCCCCATATTCTTTTAGTAAATCTTCCTCAATCATCTGCCCAATCTTTTGAATTAAAACAAGCAAAAAGAATAAATTAAGAGTTTTTTATCCTTTATTTACCGCAAGCAAATACACATATTTAAGACCAAAACATATCTAAAAAACTGACTAAATGACGTTTATGCGATTTTTAGCTTTATGATCCTGCTCATAAAAGTACACATTTTGACCCTTTTATCTTTACATCCGAAGATTGAATTATCACAAAAACACATTATAACTCTAAAAACTACGCATTATGAACATTCGCAAACTATGGTTTTGGTTTATTACGGTAATGGTCCTCAGTTTTGGGGTGCTTGGCTATTACGGAATCGAAATTTACCATCAGGCGCCACCTATACCCGACAAAGTGGTGACTTCCGACGGAACGGTCCTGTTTACCGGGCAGGATATCCGCGACGGGCAAAACATCTGGCAGTCGATCGGCGGCCAGGAGTTGGGAAGTGTTTGGGGGCACGGTTCGTACCAGGCGCCCGACTGGACTGCCGACTGGATTCATAAAGAAGCGCTGCACATGCTGGATGTCTTGTCACTTGAAAAGAATGCCAAAAAGTATAGCGAGCTTGATCCTGCCGATCAGGCATTCCTGAAAATTAAACTTCAACAGGAGATCAGGAAAAACACCTACGACGAATCGGCTAAAACGATTACAGTAAGTCCTATACGCGCGTTGGCTATCAAAAATACGAGTACATTCTATTCGGGCTTGTTTACCAATAATCCGGAAATGGCTGTGCTGCGCGAAAACTATTCCATTCCTGAAAATTCGATTAAAAGTCAGGAACGGATGGACAAAATGAATGCGTTCTTTTTCTGGGCATCGTGGGCCTGTGTAACCGAACGTCCGAACAGTGATTTGACTTATACACACAACTGGCCGCATGAAGAACTGGTTGGAAACGTTGCGACAGGCGATTTACATATCTGGACAGGTTTCAGTGTGATTATTCTGCTTTTGGGCATTGCCTTGCTGGCCTATCAATATGCCCGCACCCGCGATGACGAAGAACATCTCGAAATGCCTGCTACCAACCCGTTGATCACGATGACCTCAACCCCATCGATGAAAGCCACCCTGAAATACTTTGTTGTGGTTACAGCCTTGATTCTGGTGCAGGTGATCATGGGAGTTATTACCGCACACTATGGCGTTGAGGGAAATGCATTTTACGGACTAAGCATGGATAATATTCTGCCGTTCTCAGTGTCGCGCACCTGGCACGTGCAACTGGCTATTTTCTGGATTGCGACTTCGTGGCTGGCAACCGGGTTGTATATTGCTCCGGCAGTTTCGGGCTACGAACCCAAATTCCAGCGCCTGGGCGTGAATGTGCTGTTTGGCGCGTTGCTGGTGATTGTGGTCGGCTCGCTGGCTGGCCAGTGGATGGGCGTGATGCAGAAACTGGGTCTGGCCGAAAACTTCTGGTTCGGACATCAGGGATACGAATATGTTGACCTGGGCCGGTTCTGGCAGCTTTTCCTTTTTGCCGGTTTATTTATCTGGCTCACCCTGATGGTGCGCCCGTTAATTCCGATACTGAAACGTCCTTCTGAAAGCCGGAACCTGATCATCTTGTTTGTGGTGGCTTCGGCAGCGATTGGCTCGTTTTACGGCGCCGGACTGATGTGGGGCCAACAAACTAACCTGGCCATTGCCGAATACTGGCGCTGGTGGGTGGTTCACCTCTGGGTTGAAGGTTTCTTCGAAGTTTTTGCCGCAGTTGTGTCGGCGTTTATTTTCGTGCAACTGGGCTTGTTACGCATCAAAACTGCGACTACCGCTGTGTTGCTGGCAACCATTATCTTTTTGTCGGGCGGTATCATTGGTACATTCCATCACCTGTATTTCACCGGAACGCCAACAGCCGTTCTCGCTCTTGGGGCTACATTCAGTGCGCTCGAGGTTGTTCCATTGGTGCTGATGGGCTTCGAAGTCTGGCATAACTTTAAACTGAGCCGCCACAGCAACTGGCTGACCGCCTATAAGTGGCCGATCTACGGCTTAATTTCAGTGTCATTCTGGAACCTTGTTGGCGCCGGTATCTTTGGCTTCCTGATTAATCCTCCAACCGCTTTGTATTACATGCAAGGTTTGAATACAACACCGGTGCATGCGCACACCGCTTTGTTCGGTGTGTACGGAATGCTGGGAATTTCGCTGATGCTTTTTGTTCTTCGGAACATGTGGGTGAAGAGTGTGTGGAAAGATAAGTCACTGTCGATTGCCTTCTGGAGCATCAATATTGGGTTGATGCTCATGGTTCTCATCAGCATTCTGCCTATCGGATTTCTGCAAACCGTTGCCAGTGTCAAACATGGCATGTGGTATGCCCGTTCAGCCGAATTCCTGCAACAACCACACATGGAAACCCTGAGATGGCTGCGCGCCATTGGCGATACCATTTTTGCCGTTGGGGTAGTTGCATTGGTTTATTTCGTTGCAGGGCTGGTCTTTGGCTGGTCGGTCAAAAAAGAAAAATAGAAATTAATGCTATATTTAAAACTCTGGCAGGGCTCAAAATCTCTGTCAGAGTTCAATTAAAACAACAATAAAATCAGAATAAAATGGAAAATTTAAGAAACAAAACAGTAGGAGAAATTGTGAAATCAGATTTTAGAGCAGCTGATGTTTTCTCCGGTTATGGAATTGATTTTTGCTGCGGTGGTAAAATATCGGTAGCCGATGCCTGTGCATCAAACGGATGCGATGAGGACAAATTAATCAGCGAACTCGAAGCGTTGCAATATCAGACGGGCTCGGCTGCACACGATTTTGACAGTTGGAAAATAGATTTTCTTGCCGATTACATCATCAATACTCATCATCAGTATGTAAGTAAAGCTATTCCGCAGATTTTACCATTGGCACAAAAGGTTGCAGAGGTTCATGGAGCCAATCACTCCGAAGTAGTACTGATCAACGATCTCTTTCAGCAGTTGGCTAACGAATTGAACATGCACATGCAAAAAGAAGAAGTGGTGCTGTTCCCCTACATCAAAAAGTTGGTGGCAGCTGAAAATTCAGGCGGGTGCACCGATGGATCATGTTTTGGATCAATTGCCTCACCCATTTCGGTGATGGAGCAGGAACACGAAACAGCAGGAATCATCCTGAAACAATTGTACCATCTCAGCAATGGCTACACAGCACCCGAAGATGCCTGCAACACTTTCCGCGTTTTGTATGGCAAATTAAAAGAATTTGAAGACGACTTGCATCGCCATATCCATCTCGAAAACAACATCTTGTTCCCTAAAGCCATTGAGTTGGAACATATGTTGCTGGTGGCATAAAAGAATAAAAATTCGTTGGAAAGGGAGAATTTTTAATCCCGGGTCTTTTCGAAGGTCCGGGATTTTTTTTGAATCATTGATTTGCTTCAGCAAAAGCTAAGATTTGGAAGTCTGCTTTACGCGGTTTCGTCTGCAATTTTATCAAACTCACGCAGTTTTCTGACAGTGTATTTCTGACACTTTTAAGCCAGCTTATTCGAAAATAAACTATACTTGCATAGTAAACGAAAAACAAGAACCTAACTCATAATAACATGATAACCAAATTCGACCAATGCAAAAAGCTTTTCATGCTTGCATTATCAGCCCTTTCATTTTTACTGAACCTAAATGCTCAAAATGTTGAGAAATTTTTCCCCGCCAAAGACCTGACATCAGTAGGGGTTTATTATTATCCCGAACACTGGGACTCAACCCAATGGGAACGCGATTTTCGGAATATGGCCAATATGGGATTTGAATTCACTCATTTTGCCGAATTTGCCTGGGCACAACTCGAACCTGAAGAAGGGAAATATGATTTTCGCTGGCTCGATCGCTCACTGCAACTGGCAGCAAAGTATAACCTGAAGGTGGTTTTGTGTACATCAACCGCTACCCCACCCGTTTGGCTGGTACGCAAGCATCCTGAAGTATTGGCAACCGATGAAGATGGCAGCCAAATGGATCACGGTGCGCGCCAACACGCAACTTTTTCAAGCAATTACTATCGTCAGTTTTCGATGAAAATGATTGAGCAACTGGCTAAACGATATGGGAAAGATACCCGGGTAATTGGCTGGCAACTCGATAATGAACCCCGCAGATTTGTGGATTTTGGGAAAGATGCTCCGCAACGATTTCGCGACTGGCTGAAAACAAAATATAAAAACATTGATGCGGTCAATGAAGCCTGGGGCACTAATTTTTGGAGTGGCACCTATACCAGCTTCGACGAAATCAATATCCCGAAACATCGCCAATGGGGAATGAACCTGCACCAGCGCCTCGATCATTATCGCTTCACCGACCATGAAACAGCAAGCTTTCTCGATGAGCAGGCAATTCTGATACGCCAATACGCATCGTCCAACCAATGGATTACTTCCAACTACATTCCCATGTATGATGTTGGCTATGTGGGGCAAAGCAAAGAACTCGATTTTGTAGCCTACACGCGTTACATGGTTTACGGAGGCGACCGTGGAATTGGCCCCAAAGGCTACCGGATTGGCGAATACTCGCGTATTGCTATGGCTAACGATTTTTTTCGACCGCTAAAAGGCTATTACGGAGTCATGGAACTTCAGCCGGGACAGGTGAACTGGGGCGGCATTAATCCTCAACCTATTCCCGGTGCTGTAAGGCTTTGGTTGTGGCACGTTTTTGCCGGCGGAAGTAAATTTACATGTACCTACAGATACCGCGCTCCTCTTTACGGTTACGAGGCTTATCACTACGGAATAGTAGGTACTGATGGTGTAACTCCAACACCGGGAGGACTTGAATTCAGTCAGTTTATTCAGGAAATCAATAAACTACGGAAGAATTACGATGCAAAAGCCCAACTGCCTCAGTCATACCTGCTGCGTAAAACCGGAATTCTGTTTAATGCCGACAATGTGATGCAGATTAATCTAAACAAACAAACAACAGAATGGAATACTGAAGGGCATTTCCTTAAATATTACAAAGCATTTAAATCGATTGGAGCACCTGTTGATTTTGTGCGCGACACAACTGATTTTTCTGTCTATCCGGCGCTGGTAGTTCCAGCATACCAAATGATTGACCAACCAATGATTGAAAAATTGACCCGATATGCTGAGAATGGCGGGAATCTGGTGATGAGCTGCCGAACCGGCTTGCAGGATCGAAACGGACATCTTTGGGAAGCTAAATTCTATCAACCCATGTGGAAGCTGCTGGGTGCCGAAATCGAATCATACGATTTACTGATGCCACATTCTCCGGATAAAATCAGGTTTAACAACCAGGAATTTGCATGGACAAGCTGGGGAGATCTGTTAAAACCCTTTGCAGGAACTGAAACATGGGCGACCTATGATGGCGATTTTTATACTGGCACTCCGGCAGTTATTTCACGCAAACTAGGCAAAGGAACGGTAACCTACATTGGTGTCGATTCGCGTTCGGGCGACCTGGAAAAGCAAGTTTTAAATCAATTATTCAAACAACAAGGCATTCCAGTTGAAAATTATCCTGAAGGAATTATGGTTGATTACCGCGATGGATTTGGTATCGCTGTAAATTATTCGGATAAGGTTTACGAAATGAACTTGCCCAATGGCAGCGAAATACTGGTTGGAACAAAATCGATGAAAACAGCTGGAGTGTTGGTTTGGAAAATCAAATAAGTAAACAAAAGCTCTCAGATCATTATCAAATAAATTGAAAACGAAGTACTAGTTTGCAGGACTTAAGCCTGTAAACTGGTACTTCGTTTTTTCTCGATCGTAATTTTAGTTGAGTAGATCGATCGCTTAAATCAGCATCAATTTATTTGTTGCCCGTATTGATATTTAATGAGCCAGTGATCTTTCCTATATCATCAGGATCAATCACACCGCGTATGCTGATCAGCGTATTGTCTTCTCCCCCAACCACCAAAAGCAGTTCAGAAAGTTTTCCTTTCTCACCTGTCCGACCATAAAAACGCACGACTTCGTTTTTTTCGGTCACCTCCATCAGTGCTTCATAATTGTGATTTTTGAAAAATCCATCAGCTTCAAGCTCTTTATAGAAATTCAGGTTTTTATTCAATTCCTTATCCTCAACAGAAAGAATCCGGATACCGCTTAATTTTTCGAGCATGGCGGTTTCTTTTGCTTTTGAATCATCAAGTTTGCTTGCAAAACTCAATAGTTTTCCACTGATATTCACGGTGGTGAAGCCATCTTTATTGGCGTACTTGTTAAAAAGCTTGTCAATCGGACTTGTTTCCTGAGCCAATCCAACCAATGGGATCAGCATAACGAGCATAATCAATAATTTTTTCATGGTTATTCGTTTTAATTGTTTTGTTCATTTTTTTTGAGATGTTCGAGCCCTTTGTTCAATTTGGTGATTCCAGTCTGAAGTGGAGTTGTGGCCTCTTCCAGCTTCCTGACAGGCGTAAGTGAAGCCAGTCCCTTATTGTATTTGCCGGCGACAAATTCAAGGGTTTTACTGGCTTCGGCATAAGCCTGTTGCGGATCAGAATAAGTGTCACTCCATTGGTTACGGCTGGTGAAGTAATTCACCGCAAGCATCACCAAAATTACAGAGGCAGCCACTCCGGTAACCATTTGCCACATCCACCGATATTTCACCTTTTCTTTGTGCTCCGATTCGAGAATGTAATTCATCAATTCTTCACCCAATTCGAGGTCCTCTTCAGCCGAAAGTTCCCTCATTCCTGAAAACATTGGAACATACATTTTCAGTTTTTCATCAACCTCTTCTGACGAAAAATAAGTGATCAGTTCATTTTCTTCAGCAAGGCTGGTTTCGGCATCAAAGTACTTCTGCAGCAATATGTGTACTCGTTGTGGTTCCATAATTTTGAATTTTTAAAATTTCATCGCGCACCTTTTTCCGTGCTCTTGATAAATTCACCCGGATAGCATTTACATTTAACTGCGTAGCTTCAGCTATCTCATCAAAGTCATATTGTTCGATATCCCGAAGATGAATGATGGTTCGCTGTATATCGGGTAATCCTGAAATAATTCGCTTAGCCAGTTCTGCTGAATCAGCATTTTCAAGGTAATCAGTCTCCGTGCGTTCTTCCTCCTGAAAGTTGCCTTTTTTAATTACTTCCATCGGGACTGTGCGTCGGGCTCGAATTACATCGAGGCAACGGTTTCGCATCATGCGCATAGCAAAGGCATCCAGATTGTCAACAAAAGAAAGCTCATCACGCTTCTGCCAAAGTTTCAGAAAAACATCCTGAAGTACATCCCTTGCTTCTTCATCATTCTGAAGAATCTGTCGCGCAAATCGCAGCAGTTTATTGCTGAGCGGGAGTACATCGGTTTTAAAATCTCTGACCTGCATGCGTTAACATTTCTGTTTGTTTTCAAAGTTATGACGAAGAACTCAGGATTTCATTACATGGGGACATAAAATAACTTCACAGAAATAGTTTTGAGTAACAAATGATCCTTCTTCTTAAACACAATTGCAATATTTTAAAAATATTTTTTAAAACACAAATTACTATATATCTGTTACTTACATTAATTTATTGCAATTTTGTTTATTTTTTTTGTATTTTTCTTAAACAAACTAAAACCGTTTCATGTTTAATCATCAGTTTCTAACAATTTAAAACAATAAAAAAATGAAAACACAATTAGAAAATCTGATTTCCAAAATCAATGTTATGAGAGTTGCATTAGTGCTTGTTCTTACACTTGCCATCGTTAGTTGTAATAAAACTGACGACATGCCCGAGATTCCAGTAAATCCGGAATCTAAAGACATGGCCTACGTACTTGATAATTTTGAGACTTTGTTCGCTGCAAGTATGAAAGATGACTTATTGAAAAAAGGGAAGAAAGTACCTAGTTTTAAAACGTTAACTGCAGCACTGACCAAAACAAAATTATTACCAGTTGTTGCAAAAGAACAATTAACCCTGTTTGCTCCATCCGATGATGCTTTTGCCTCACTGGGACTAAATGCAGATAATATCGTCGATGTTCCAAATTTAACTGAGATTTTGCTTTACCATGCCGTAGAGGGAAAGGTATACTCCAATATGCTCTCCAGTAAATTTGTACCCACACTAAATGGTGCAGCAGTCCAGATCAATATTGATAATGGAGTAAAGGTTAATGATGCCAGTGTTGTGTATGCCGATTTTCGCGCCTTGAACGGTGTAATTCATGTTGTTGATAAAGTTTTGCTTCCTCCAACGAAGAATCTGGTAGAAGTTGCTTTGGCCAATGCACCCGAATTTTCGATTCTAGTTGCTGCGGTTCAAAAAGCCGGATTGGTTGAAACGCTCGCAACTGGAGGTCCTTTCACTGTATTTGCTCCAACCAACGCTGCATTCGGAGCATTGCTGACCGAATTGAATGCCACCAGCCTCGACGATATTTCAGTTGATGCACTCACTAAAGTTCTGACATACCATGTTGTAGCGGGTCGTGTATATTCGAGTGATTTATCAACAGGTCAGGTACAAACACTAAACGGAACATTTAATATTAATGTTTCAACATTGAAAATTACTGACTCCAAGAATCGTGAATCAGGATTAGTACCATCTTTACTCAACGTTCAGGCAACTAATGGGGTAATTCATGTTATCGATCGGGTAATACTTCCAGCGAATTTATAGTACCGCATTCAATAGGAGAATAAAGGGGAACGCAGCAATGTGTTTCCCTTTGTTTTTTAATGGCAAATTCGACTAATATTCAGCCCTTTATTTTCCTTGACAAGCTAAAAAAAGCGAAACATTTAGGAAAATAGCTTTAAAAAAGTTCTGCTTCAAGCGCATCCTTAATTTCCATTAGATTATTTTCGAGTATCAGCATATTATCGATGAAAAAATTGAAGATATCGGGCCATTGATTTTGTCGGTGAAAATCGACATTTGCTAATTCCCTATAGATGCGGCAAACTTCCTGTCCGCTTTCCCGCGTATAACAAAAATCCCAAACAAGCGGCTCCTGAAACCCTTCTTCGAGGAGAAGCCTGTATTTTTGCAAGGCTTCAAAAATCTCGAGGCGTCGTTCTTCCTTGCGGCAGTTTATTTCAATCATTACAAGGGCCTCAGTCCGCGAAACATCAAATTTCAGGTCGATGCCGCTCAATCCGGTATCATAAAGCACCCATTTTTTCTTTCGGTATCTTAACTCCGGATGTATTTCACATCGCTGTGCAAATACAATCCAAAATTCCTTTCGCAAAAGTTTTACCTCGTCCTTACTGTACATGAATTCAAAATAAGGCGCAAAGATAATGATCTAACTAAATTTACCTGTTTCGCCAACACCTTCTGTAAAAAAGAAAATCCCTTCCCCGGAATCAGGAGAAGGGACAATTTCACTCGTTAAATATCTTATTGAATCAAGTCGCAAACAGCCTGACTAAACTGAACATCAGTGGTAATGGTAACTAAAGTTTCGCTGGAGGTAATTGACAGATTTCTGAATTTAAAATCTGGACTGGAATCATCCTGCAAATAAGCTTTTACCTTATCCGGATTGGTTGGAACCGTGTAATAATAATATTCACCGTCAATATTTATTCTGAAATCATAATCTGAATCAGCCACCAGTTGAAGTTCGCAGACTCCTTCTACAAACTTAAACGAAGTCCAGGAGTCAGTAGTAGCTTTCTTCCTGAATTCACCAATAACAGAAAGTCCCATTCCGACAACCGATTCGGGACAACTATAGCGAGTTATCAGCTTATAGGTTTTTAAGCCGCTTTTGGGAGTAGCTGTAAAATTCGCAGTTCCGCATGGAGAACTTAAATTGACCGCTGGTGAAAAACTATACTGGGCATCGCCAAACAATTCAACTTTCACAGCAGCATTGGAACTTGGATAATAAACCTGCTCAATGAGGTTATTCGAGGGGAAAGAACAGGATATTTTACCGGTCTTGGTCTTTCCATCAGAAAAAGTAATGCGATAATCAAACACCCCTGAACCTCCGGCATTATTAGCCCTTTCAACATGAATAATCAATCCGTTTTCGCATTTGGATAAGCCCGACCGCAAAACAGAAGAATAGATATATCCGCCCTGGCTTAAAACAGGATTTTTTACCGGAGTGTTCGGAGGTAAAAGACTTGTTCCTCCTGAAGGATTGTAAAAATAGGCGCCATAGTCTGCATATAAAATTTTGTCTTTCAGGTTTTCGCACAGCAATTGGCCTGATGTTTTAGTAGAATAAAGATTAATATATTCCCACGCCGTTCCGGTTGAAGAACTACTTATGTCGGCCAGATATTGTAAATCCGGTGACTGCAACTGCCCCTTAAAATACATGTCGTAAGGCTCGCCAAAAGCTCCTACCATAGCTGATTTTAGGGTCGTTTTCTTATACATTTTTATAACCACATCTTTAATTCCCTTGGTGGCATAAGTCAGAAACTGAGGCGCTGAAACATAGTTTTGACTGGTAGCAACCACCGTTAATTCAATCTGATTTTGAGAACTGACTTCAATGTTAGGATCGTAACCAACCTCAACTAATCCAGCTGCTGAATTAAACGTAGTTTGCTTATTTCCCCCAAAAGTAATCAGGTTAGAGGCATCGTCACCCGAAAATTTAATCTCTACCGCCTCATTATCAATAGCCAATCCTGTGGTAATATCCTGCAAATGAACTACAATTTTGGTGTCTATAAAATTTCGGTCCATCAGCAAAACGGTAATATCTTCTCCGGTTTCCTTATCAATTAGCGGATCGCGAAACAAATCCTTACAACCAGAAAAACTGGCAACCAAAACCATCGTTACCACGATGAAAACTATTTTTTGAATGTTCTTTAAATTCATGACTTAGAAATTTAGATAATGGCACCAATCAAAAATTTGCAATTTTATACGAGAGAGAAAATTTCAAAACAGGATAAACGGTATATTGATTAACCTGTTTTTCCAATCGGGCTTCGTGAGCCTGGTCGGGGTTTGAAGTAGGTGATAACAACCCGGTTGAGGCAATAGTAAAATCTGGTGATCCCTGATAGAATCCTCCCATCTCAAAGGAAAATCCCACCTTTTTTTTAAGCCCGAGTGTACGGCCAAATCCGATTCCGGCATAAGGGGATATTTGCATGGTCGGATCAATCTGAAAATTGAAATCACCAATTTTATCTTTGGAAATTTGAATATCTCCGTACTGCATGGAACTGGCCGCTTTCCCTTCTATAACCGCATGAAACATGTTGTATCCTGCCCCAGCTGTGATAAAAAAACGCTTTGCCAGATAATAATCAAAAAGTAACGACAAACTTCCGGTTTCATAATCCACGTTGGCGTCATATTCAACCGACTCTTCCTCGAAACTAAAATCAGAAGCCAAAGCTAATTTTTCGAACCCCAACCGAAGACTCATTTTTCGGTTAAAGTTAAAAACGGCATCTCCGCCAAAACCCTTGGTAGAACTTTTAGCAGCAATTCCTAAACCTGGAGAAAACTCATCTTGTGCCACTGCCGAATCCGCCCAGGTAATCACCATAAAAAAAATGAACATTAAGATTACTATCTTCTTCATCATTTTTTATATTAGTTGAACCAAAGTTACGCGAAAAGATATGGGATTTAGAAAATAATCATTAGAAACTTTATAACAATCAGAAAACAATTTGGATTTTGCTCTAATAAAAAAGCCGGCCTCTTTTCAGAAACCGGCTCTATTGATCATCTATTCAGCTTACTTTTTGATCACTTTTTTGTATCCGTAGATAGCCGAAGCGCCCAATTCTTCTTCGATGCGAAGCAACTGGTTGTATTTTGCCATCCTGTCGGAACGGCTCAATGAACCGGTTTTGATCTGACCAGCGTTGGTTGCAACAGCAATGTCAGCAATGGTTGAATCTTCGGTTTCGCCCGAACGGTGTGAAGTTACTGAAGTGTAACCTGCACGGTGAGCCATTTCGATAGCATCCAAAGTTTCAGTCAAAGTTCCGATCTGGTTTACTTTAATCAGGATAGAGTTGGCAGCTCCCAGTTCGATACCTTTTTTCAGGTATTCAACGTTGGTCACGAATAAATCGTCGCCCACCAGCTGGCATTTGTCGCCCAATTTCTGAGTTAAAGCTACCCAACCATTCCAGTCATTTTCGCACATTCCGTCTTCGATTGAATCGATTGGGAAGTTGGCAACCAGGTTAGCCAGGAAATCAGCCTGTTCAGCCGAGTTACGTTTTGCACCGTTTGGTCCTTCGAATTTTGAATAGTCGTAAATTCCGTCTTTGTAGAATTCAGAAGCAGCACAGTCTAAAGCAATAGAAACGTCGCCACCTTCAGAAGCACGACCTGGTTTGTAGCCAGCGTTCTTGATAGCTTTAATGATGCTGTTCAGTGCATCTTCAGTTCCGTCCAATGCAGGAGCGAAACCACCTTCGTCACCTACTGCAGTGCTCAAACCACGATCGTGGAGCACTTTTTTCAGGTGATGGAAAACTTCGGCACCCATACGCAAACCTTCGCGGAACGAAGTTGCACCAATCGGGCGAATCATGAATTCCTGGAAAGCGATAGGAGCATCAGAGTGCGAACCACCATTGATGATGTTCATCATCGGAACAGGCAAAGTTTTAGCGTTAGTTCCACCAATGTAGCGGTACAATGGAATGTCGAGTGCATTGGCAGCGGCACGTGCAACAGCCAGAGATACGCCTAACATAGCGTTGGCACCTAATTTTGATTTGGTTTTGGTTCCGTCCAAAGCCAATAATTTTTTGTCGATGGCCACCTGGTTAGAAGCGTCCATGCCCATAATTTCTTTAGCGATAACGGTGTTTACGTTAGCAACAGCTTTCAGTACACCTTTACCCAGGTAACGGCCTTTGTCACCGTCGCGCAGTTCGAGCGCTTCATTTTCACCGGTTGATGCTCCTGACGGAACGGCTGCACGGCCGATTGCACCACACTCCAAAGTGATTTCAACTTCAACGGTTGGATTACCACGTGAATCCAGAATTTCTCTACCAACTACTTTATCAATAAACATTGTGTTATAGTTTAAAATTAAACTTAGTGATTTATTTTACGTTCTAATTTTCTGATTCAGAATGCTTTTTTCAAAGCACGACAAAGATAATAAAAGCTGTGAAATAATTAATGGCCGGACACAAGCCGTAACCTTAATTTAATCAATCGCATTGCACTACTAAAACACGAAAACTGACTATCTTAACCTCATAAAAATTGCAGTATGAAACGCTACTTTTTCCTGAATGTTCTTATTACATTTTTACTACTAAACAGCTCACAATATGAACTGTTTGCACAAACAAAAATTTCACAGCTTCAGGAAAAAATCAACCAGTGGAAAAACTCCCCCACCCTTTCCAATGCAGGAATTTGCTTTTCGGTAACCGACAGCCAATCCGGGCAAACAATCTTGCAAACCGAGCCGCAAATCAGTCTGGTTCCAGCGTCCATTATGAAAGTGGTGACCACGGCCACCGCACTCGAAACGCTGGGACCCGAATATCGTTTTAAAACGCTGCTTTCTTACTCCGGAACAATCCGAAACGACACGCTTTTTGGCGATCTTCAAATCATCGGCGGTGGGGATCCAACCCTGGGTTCGGTGTATTTTCCTGAAACCAGAAACTTTCAGGAGGAATGGTTAAAAGTCCTTCAGCAAAACAACATCCGGGTGATTACCGGGAAACTGGTGGTTGATGCCAGCATTTACGAATCGCAAATGATTCCGGGAAGCTGGGTGTGGGAAGATTTGGGCAATTATTACGGAGCAGGCGCATCGGGGCTGACCGTTTACGACAACTTGTACGAAATTCATTTGCAGTCGCCCGAAACGGCCGATCAGCCCACAAAATTCCTGAAAACGGTGCCTGAAATACCGGGACTGGAACTAAAAAACGAGGTGAAATCTTCGGATATTAACAGCGATCAGGCCTACGTTTTCGGAAACCCGGACGATAGCCGACGTGCGATCAGGGGAACCATCCCGAAAGGTAAAACGGATTTCGTGGTGAAAGCATCGATGCCCAATCCGCCGGCGCTGCTGGCCAGTGAATTAAGCCAGAAAATCAAATCGTCGGGAATCCAATTTTCCGGAGAAACCGCCTTTGAAAAAGCCGCAACCGATGGCATTGTGCTGACCGAAACCTTGTCGCCCCCGCTGAGCGAAATCATTCGGGAAACCAATTACGAAAGCATTAATTTGTTTGCCGAACATTTGCTGAAACATTTGGCCTGGCAAAAAACCGGGCTCGGGGCCACCCGCGAGGGCTGCAAGCAAATTGCGCAATTCTGGAAGGAAAAAGGAATGGACACCAACGGCTTTTTTATGAACGACGGCAGTGGACTCTCGCGCTTCAACGCCTTTACGGCGCGCCACATGGTTTTTATCCTGAACTACATGAAAAACCAAAGCCCGTATGCAGCTGATTTTTACCAGTCGCTGCCCGCGGCCGGAAAAGGAACGCTCACTGCTTTCAGCACCGAACTGCTTCCGGGAGAAACGGTGAAAGCCAAAAGTGGTTCGATGACCCGCGTTCGCTGCTATTCCGGCTACCTGAAAACCACCTCGGGCAAAGAACTCACCTTTACCGTTATGCTGAATAATTTCTCGTGCAGCCAATCCGAAGCCACCCGAAAAATTCAAGAATTGCTGGTGATGCTGCGAAATATGTAATACCATCCAGCCAGACAAGTCCGAGTTCGACTTGAAGTCGCGCCCAAACTAGGGGAAACTAATCTAATTTCAGAATATTCTATTGTGCTCGATGTTCTTATGTGGTTACCTAAATTCCATAAAAGAAAAAGCCCCGCTTTGCAGCGAGGCTCTCAAAAAATATAAGGGGTAACTTTAACTATACAATACTTTTCATGGCGGTCATTTCGGCACGCAATTCTTCGCCAATCACTTCAATGTCGTGGTAACGAATAATTTCGTTCACGCTGATCAGTTGCTTGTTACCAACGCCGTTTCCTTTTCCTGCGCCATAAGGTTTACCAATCACATCCG
>CAYRBM010000007.1:0-64858 GCA_964422425.1 uncultured Odoribacter sp. | reverse complement strand
TTCGACGAAGCGCTCCGAATTATCTGCAACATTTTGCCCGAGTCGTGGCAATATCCCGAACATGCCGTAGCCCGCATCGTTTACGATCACAAAGTTTTCTATAGCCGTGGCTTCCGCGAAACCCAGTGGCAAATTGCCCAGGATTTTGAAACCCCCGACAAACGAAAAGGAACCATTGAAATTTTTTACCTGAAAGCTTTTCCGGAGGCCGGCGAAGGACCTTTCCTGAAAGAAGAACGTAATCTGCTGATCAACCTGTCGAACCTGATTGCCGGTTCGGCCACCCGCGATGTGTTCAACAAACTTCAGCACGAGAATACCGAACGCCTGAAAGAACTGCGTGCCATCAATCAAACGTCGCTGATCATCGAAGAAGGAAAACCCATCGAAGTTACGCTTCAGGAAATCTGCCACATTCTGCCCAAATCGTGGCAATACCCCAAATACGCGTCGTGCCGCATCCGCTTCGAAGGCAAAACATACACCAGCCTCAACCTGATGGAATCGGAATGGGTGCAGACCGAAAGTTTTGTAACCATCGACAATAAAAAGGGTACGATCGAAATCTTTTACCATAAGCAGTTACCACAGGAAGACGAAGGCCCGTTTCTGAACGAAGAACGCAACCTGTTGGTGAACATCGCACGGTTGATCGGCGGCTACCTCAACAACTTTAAAGGCCGCGAAATCATTCACCGAAAAGGCATTCCGGCCGGGCAGATTCACCAGCCCGACGAGTTCCGAAAATCACTCGTCAGGACCAAAAAACCACTGCAACTCTATTTTAACCAGCAGGCCATCGACAAATATGTCTATCTCGACATGATGAAGTACAAGGTGAAGCACATCCTGTTTGTGGCCACGCTGTACGATGCCTTTATTCTGGAAAGCGAAGACTCGTTTTTCGAGCGGTTCATGGGCGAAATTTACCAGTACAGCCTGTTTTCGGTTCCTCGAATCACCGGAGTTTCGTCGGCAGAGGAAGCGCTGATGCTGCTCGAAACCACCAATTTCGACCTGGTGATCCTGATGGCCGGAATCGACCGCGAATCGCCCATTGTGCTTAGCGAACAAATCAGGGCAAAAAATGAAACCCTGCCCATTTACCTGCTCCTGAATAAAAAGAGCGACATCAGCTATTTCGAAGAACTGGTTCCGACCATCCGCTCGGTTGACAAGTTGTTTGTGTGGAACGGCGATTCGCTCATCCTTTTTGCCATCGTAAAATCAACCGAAGACAAGGTAAACGTGGAAAACGACACTAAAATCGGGCTGGTTCGGGTGATTTTGCTGATTGAAGATTCGCCGTTGTATTATTCGCGCTACCTTCAGATTTTATACGACATTGTTTTCAGTCAGACGCAGAAGTTGCTGCCCGAAGTGGAGAAAAACGAGCTCGACAAAATCTGTAAAATGCGCTCAAGGCCTAAAATTTTACTGGCGCGAAATTACGAGGAAGCCATCGCCATTTTCAACCAATACAAAGATTTCATGCTTTGTGTGATTTCTGACGTGGAATTCGACCGTGGCGGAAAACCCGACAAACATGCCGGTGTAAACTTCATCAAATACGTGAAATCGCATATTTCCAACCTGCCCATCATTCTGCAATCGTCGGAAAACCGGAATGAACAGGTTGCACGCGAGCTGGAAGTTACTTTCATCAATAAAAATTCGGAGACCCTGCTGAACGATCTCAGCCATTATTTGACCAGTTACCTCGGGTTTGGCGACTTTATTTTCCGCGACAAGGAAGGCAACAAAATTGCCGTGGCCAAATCGCTGCGCGAGTTTGAAACGCTGCTGAACGAAATTCCCGACGAATCGCTGTACCTCCATGCTTCCGAAAACCAGTTCTCACTTTGGCTGATGGCGCGCGGAGAAATTCAACTGGCCAAAAACCTGAACCCGGTACAGATCAGTTCGTTTAAAGACATGGACGAAGCGCGCCACTTTTTTGTGGATACATTCAAACTTTATCGGGAGGAAAAAAAGAAGGGCAAAATCCTGAGTTTCGATGAAACCTCGACCCTCGATGAAAAAAACATTGTGGCATTTTCGGGCGGTTCGCTCGGTGGGAAAGGTCGTGGTCTGGCCTTCATCAGTACGCTCATTTACAACCTCGATTTCCCTAATCTGACCAACCAGATCAATATTCTTTCGCCGATCACGGTCATCATCGGAACCGATGAGTTTCAGTATTTCATTGCCAAAAACAAGCTTTGGGAAACCATACTCGATCCCGACATCAGTTATGCCGAACTGCGGGCTCATTTTGCCGAGGCTAATTTATCGTCGGGCCTGTTGAAAAAGCTGCGCGTATTTGTTTCGCAGATCGACAAACCCATTGCCGTACGCTCGTCGAGTACTTCCGAAGATTCCATCACGCAGCCGTTTGCCGGAGTTTTCGACACTTATCTCGTGCCAAACGGTCACAACAAACGACTGGTTCTCGAACAACTTTCGACAGCTATCAAGCTGGTTTTCGCATCCACTTTTTCTGAAAAAGCGCGTAATTATTTCTCCATTATTCACCACAAAATCGAGGAAGAAAAGATGGCGGTCGTTCTTCAGGAGTTGGTTGGAACACAATACGGAAACTACTATTATCCGCATATCAGCGGGGTGGCGCAGTCGTACAATTACTACCCGGTGGCCAACATGAAACCCGAAGAAGGATTTGCCGTTGCAGCCGTGGGGCTTGGAACTTACGTGGTTGACGGCTGGAAATCGTACCGCTTTTCGCCCCGCTATCCGCGCATTTCGATATACAGCGTAAAAGATTTGCTCAATAGTTCGCAGGTTCAGTTTTATGCGCTCGACTGCACCGACGAAGAATTTGACTTCCTGAAAAACGGTGAACTGGCGGCCCTTCGCCTGCTCAACATCAGCGAGGCCGAAAAGCACGGCACACTCACCCACTGCGCCTCGGTTTACGACCCTGTGAACGACCGGATTGAATCGGGATTGAGCGTTTATGGTCCACGGATCATCAATTTTGCCAACATTCTGCAGTACGATTACATTCCGCTGGCCGAAACGCTGCGGGTTTTGCTCGATACCATCAAGGAAGCGTTCGGTTCGCCGGTTGAAATTGAATACGCTGTTGACCTGAATCCGGCGGCCAATGGATTGCCAACGTTCTATCTTTTGCAAATCAAACCGCTGATTGGCAACCAGATTGCACAAAACATCGATGTGGGGAAACTCGATCAGTCGAAAATGGTGTTGTTTACCCGGTCGAGCCTTGGAAATGGCGAGATAAAAGATGTGCGCGATGTAATTTACATCGACAATGCCGCCTTCAACAAACTGAAAACGATTGAAATGGCTGCCGAAATTGAGCAGTTGAACCGGCTGATGGTGAAAAGCAACCGGCCCTATATTCTGATTGGCCCCGGCCGTTGGGGAAGCCGCGATCGCTTTGTCGGGATACCAGTTAACTGGTCGCAGATTTCGAACGCCAAAGTGATTGTGGAAGTGAGCCTCGACAATTATCCGCTCGATTCATCGCTCGGTTCGCATTTCTTCCACAATGTCACTTCCATGAACATCGGCTATTTCTCCATTCAGCACAATTCGCCCACCGACTTTGTAACCTGGGAAATGCTCGAAAAAGCAGAATTAGTGCGGCAGACGACTTTTTTCAAACACGTCAGTT
The DNA here is from genome assembly GCA_964422425.1 of uncultured Odoribacter sp. Taxonomy (GTDB): domain Bacteria; phylum Bacteroidota; class Bacteroidia; order Bacteroidales; family Prolixibacteraceae; genus Aquipluma. The sequence continues at coordinate 61,197 of CAYRBM010000007.1, read as the reverse complement.
TTGACGAGCCGCTCACAATTTTGATGGATGGCAAACAAAAAACATCGGCAATTTTAATGGAATAAAAGATGATTGACCTGGCGATTTTTGATGAACACAAACTGGTTTTGGAAGGCCTCACAGGAATGCTTTCCGGTATTTCGGATGTCAGGGTTGTTTTGGCCTGCGACGACCGAAACGTATTGACCAACAAGCTCAAATCCATTCAGGCACACGTGCTTATCCTGAATATGCACGACATTTCGGTCCGAAACCTGAACCTGATTGTGCAACTGAACATCAGCAATCCCAAACTACGCATTCTGATTGTGTCAATCATCGACAACGAAGAAATTGTGCTGAAAACCATCAAAGCCGGAGCCAAAGGCTTTTTGGGCAAAGATGCCGACCGCACCAGCCTGATGGAAGCCATTTATTCGCTCCGGAACGGCCACGATTATTACAGCAAATCGATTACCAACCTGCTTTTGAACCGGTATATTTCGAGCCTGAAAACCGAAGATATGAGCCAGAACGCCGACATCAGCAACCTCAGCGCCCGCCAGGTGGAAATCCTCAAACTGTGGGGCGAAAACTACTCCAATCAGGAAATTGCCGACCGGTTTTTCATCAGCGTTCGCACGGTGGAATCGCACAAAAACCACATCATGCAAAAGCTCAACCTGAAAAGCACCGTGGATATGGTGAAATTTGCGATCAAGAACAACATTATTGAGATTTAGGCTCAAATTAACATTAGGCACTCCGAACTTTAAGTACTCCGGACTTTCTTCCTTACGTGTTACACGTAATTACAACCTTCACTGAAAGACCCAGCCCTCTTTGCGATTATTTTTACCCTTGAAACAGCGTGCAATGCTGTGATTATGTGACGAAAACTCATCAAATAACCCAAAAAATCAAATAAAATGGCTGACATCTTAAATTTGAAAGTAAACGAGTTCATGGCAAAAGTGATTGCCAAAAATCCGGGAGAATCTGAATTCCACCAGGCTGTTCAGGAAGTAGTTGAATCGCTGATGCCTTTCATCGAAGCAAATCCCAAATACAAACATGCTAAAATTCTGGAACGCATGGTTGAGCCTGAAAGAGTAATCATGTTCCGCGTTCCGTGGGTGGACGATAGCGGCGAAATCCAGGTGAACCGCGGTTTCCGTATCCAAATGAACAGCGCCATTGGTCCATACAAAGGCGGTTTGCGTTTTCACCCAACTGTAAATTTGGGTATCCTGAAGTTTTTAGCTTTCGAGCAGGTTTTCAAAAACAGTTTAACCACTTTGCCCATGGGCGGTGGAAAAGGTGGATCGGACTTCGACCCGAAAGGAAAATCGGATAACGAAGTGATGCGCTTTTGCCAAAGCTTTATGACTGAACTGCAGCGTGCCATTGGCGCCGACACCGACGTTCCGGCTGGCGATATTGGCGTGGGTGGTCGCGAAATCGGTTACCTGTACGGACAATATAAACGCATCCGCAACGAATTTACCGGTGTTTTGACCGGAAAAGCCATTGAATGGGGCGGCAGCCTGATTCGTCCGGAAGCAACTGGCTATGGCGCTGCCTATTTTGCCGAAGAAATGCTGAAAACCCGTGGTCAGGATTTGAAAGGCAAAATCGTTACCGTTTCAGGTTCAGGAAACGTGTCGCAATATGCAGTTGAAAAACTGATCCAGATGGGCGCAAAAGTCGTTACCATGTCCGATTCTGCCGGTTTTGTTTATGACCCGGCTGGGTTCAACGAAGAAAAACTGGCTTTCGTGCTTGAACTGAAAAATATCCGCCGCGGCCGCATTAAAGAATATGCCGACCAATACGGAGCTCAATATTTCGAAGGTCAAACCCCATGGGGAATCAAGTGCGACGCCGCTTTCCCCTGCGCCACTCAAAACGAAATTAACGAAGAAGATGCCCGCGAACTGGTTAAAAACGGCTGTTTCGTGGTTTCCGAAGGAGCCAACATGCCGTCAACCCCCGAGGCTGTTGAAGTATTCCTCGAAGCTAAAATTCTTTACGGACCGGGTAAAGCAGCCAATGCCGGTGGTGTTTCAACTTCAGGATTGGAAATGACCCAAAACTCTATGCGTTTACCATGGAGCCGCGAAGAAGTGGATGCCCGTTTGCACCAAATCATGATTAATATTCACCAAACCTGCGTGAAATACGGTACCGATAAAGACGGATTTATCAACTACGTGAAAGGCGCCAACATTGGCGGTTTCATCAAAGTTGCCGATGCCATGATTGCACAAGGTGTAGTTTAATACGCGATTATTTTATAGAAAGAAAGGCTGTTCTCTTCCGGGAACGGCCTTTCTCATTTTAGCTGGAAAATCATCGAAAATCTACAGCAGGAAGCTGAAATCATCGCCGGAAGTCAACTCAACCGGGGCATTTCCTTTCTTGAAAATCCGCGCGGTGCGGCTACCAATCAGGTTCATTTGGCGGTCTTCAACGCGCAACATGGTTCCTTCGCGCAACCCCACAACATAAACATCCGGATTAATCTCCAAAAACTCTTCGATGCGCTGCTCCCGTGTTTCGCCGCCATGTCCTTCCGGATTGGCATCCAGATAATGTGGATTGATCTGGAACGGAACTAATCCGGTGGTATCAAAGCCTCTGGGGTCGATAATCGGCATATCGTTGGTGGTTCTCAGGGTTGGACAAGCCACGTTCGAACCGGCACTCCATCCCACATAGGGCGTACCGTTCATCACTTTTTCGCGGATCGGTTTCATCAGCTGATTGTCGTGCAGCATCCGAACCAGTTGCCAGGTATTTCCGCCGCCAACCACAATCACCTCAGCATCGTACACCGCCTGTGCAGGATCGCTGAAATGATGAATACTTTTTACCGAATAACCCAGCTCGGCAAAGCGCTCAGCTACTTTCTGTTCATACAAATCGAACGAAAAAGTAACGGCAGCGTAGGGAATGAACAAAGCCGTCAGCGGTTTATCACCCAAAAACTTTTTGATTTCGTGCTTCGGATAGTCCAGGTATGCCTCGCCGGGCATGGTCGAATTGCTGATCAGCAGAAGTCTCATAATGGTTTGATTTAATTTAATGATACCGTCAAAATTAGCGCATTTTTTCTTGGCAACAGCCTGCCTCCTGAAAAAGTCAAACATTTGGTAATCTTCTCAAATATATAGATATTTAAACTTGAAACAGGGGAAATTTGCTTACTCATTATTTTCCTGATTAATGAGGTACTAACATGAGAGAGAACGCACAAAAACAACATTCCTATCCGATTATTTTTCTAAGATCAGAGCAAGCAAACAGGCTTGAAAATATAACCGAATTTTTGGCAGAGGAAGGCTACAGCGTTCACGAGTTTCATACAGACCCGTTGAATTTGGACCAAATTCACAGCCTGAATCCTGCATTAATACTGATCGATTTAATCTCAGTTCCGACCGATGGACTTGCTGTGCTTCGGATGCTAAAAGAAAAATCACCTGGGGTTGCAAATCCGGTTTTGGTTGTTGCCGACGCACAATCAGATGAACTAATTGAATCTGTTCTTCAATTGGGCGCAACAGATTGGATCAGTTACCCCTTCAGGAATAATGAATTGCTTTTGCGAATAAAAAAATACATCAAATATTCAGCTGATTCATCCCAACAAAAGAATATCAGTGAAAAGGAACAGATTGAAAGCGAAGAAAAATATCGCTTCTTGTTCGAAAACAATCCTCAGCCCATGTGGATTTATGATATTGAAACGCTTTACTTTCTGAATGTTAACGAAGCAGCTATATTAAAATATGGTTATTCCAAAGCCGAATTTCTGTCGATGACACTTAAAGACATCAGGCCCGAGGAAGATGTGACAAGTTTACTTCAGGACGTCAGTAATACCATTAATCCATACAATTATGCCGGAGTTTGGACCCATCGAAAAAAGACCGGCGAACTAATTAATGTGGAAATTATTTCTCATTTAATTGAATACGAAGGACGGGTGGCCCGCTTGGTTTTACCTGCCGATGTTACCGAACGGATGAAAGCCGAAACTGCTTTGCGCGAAAGCGAAGAACGTTTCCGCACAACGCTTTATAGTATAGGTGATGGAGTGATTACTACCGATGCCCGGGGCTGTGTTCAAATGATGAATAACATTGCAGAGGAGCTCACTGGCTGGTTGCAAGATGACGCAAAAGGGAAAACGTTGGAAGAAGTCTTCCCAATTATAAATGAAGACACTCGGCGGCCTGTCGAAATTCCGGTTCGAAAAGTTCTGAGGGAAGGAGTTGTTGTTGGTTTGGCCAATCACACCGTACTTATTTCCAAAAACGGAGTTGAGCGGCCAATTGCTGACAGTGCAGCCCCCATTCGCAACGAACAAAATCAAATCTCCGGAGTGGTGTTGGTCTTCCGCGATCAGACAAACGAACGCGAATCAGAGCGTTTTTTGAAGGAAAGCGAGTTTTTCTTCCGCGAATCACAGCGCGCTGCAACCATCGGCTCATACAGCTTTAACGTGTCAACTGGTATTTGGACTTCCTCAGAGGTGCTTGACCAGATTTTGGGGATAGAAAAGGATTATCAGAGAGACATAGATGGATGGGAGAAGCTGATTTATCCGGAGGATGTTTCCATGATGGACACTCATTTAAAAGTTGAGGTCATCGGACAGAAAAAACCGTTTAATAAAGAATATCGCATTATCCGAAAGTCAGACGGCTCACTTCGCTGGGTTCATGGATTAGGAAAACTGATTCTTGATAAAAATGGAATTCCGGTATTGATGATCGGAACCATACACGATGTTACTGACAGAAAAAATGCTGAACAGGAAATACAGGCTCAGAACAACCGGCTGAACGCAATCATTAAGGCCATGCCTGATCTGATCTTTATTTCTGACCGAGAAGGAACTTACCTCGAATTTTTTAATCCAAAATCACAAGATCTGCTCTTTCCTCCCGAAAACTTGATTGGAGTTAACGTTAAAGATGTGTTCGATCAGGAAACAGCTCAGTTGCATATTCAAAAAATTCAGGAATGCCTGAATAAAAGAGATTTTGTGAATTATGAGTATTCGGGAGAAAAGGACGGCAAACCCCTTCATTTTGAAGGTCGTATTGTTCCGCTTGATGAAAACCGGGTGCTACGCTTTGTCCGCGATATAACAGAAAGTAAAAATCTTCAGCAGGAGCAGTTCAGGCTTTTGAATATTATCGACAACAGTTTGAACGAAATATATGTGTTCGACCTTGAAACGCTGAAATTTGAGTATGTCAATCAGGGAGCACTTCAAAATATGGGGTATTCGCTCAGCGAAATGAAGCGACTAACCCCGGTAGATATTAAACCCGAATACAATTGGGATACGTTTAAAGCCGCCATCGAACCGCTGATTTCGGGCCGGAAACAAAAGTTAATTTTCGAAACCGTCCACCAACGAAAAAATGGAACGGAATATCCGGTTGAAGTACATTTGCAACTTCATTGGCAAGGAGAAAAGGGAACATTCTTTGCCATAATCAGCGACATTACTCATCGAAAACTTGCTGAAGCTTCGCTGCGCGAAAGCGAAGAAATGTTTCGAAAACTTGCCGAATCAACTCCGATTTCCATTTGTATTTACCAGGACGACCAATGGGTATATACCAACCCTGCCGGTGAAGAGCTGAGTGGTTATACCCTGAAGGAATATGGGGGAATGTATGTCTGGGATTTCGTTGCTCCCGAGTATCGAGGTTTGATTGAAGAATATGCCAAAATGCGGATTGAAGGGTCAGGGGCAGAAAAAGGATATGAGTTCCGGATTATTCGGAAAAACGGCGAATCGCGCTGGGTTTATCTGAAAGGAAGCCGGATCAATTACAAGGGCAGACCGGCCGGACTTATTTCGGTACTTGATATGACCGAAAAAAAGAAAATGGAAGATGAACTTCGCCAAAGTGAAGAACGTTTCCGCAAGGCTATCACAGAAGCCCCATTCCCCATTATGCTGCACGCCGAAAACGGAGACGTGTTGGCACTCAGCCGGGGATGGACAGACATTAGCGGATACGAAGCTCACGATATTCCAACAACTTCGGAATGGCTAAAAAAAGCCTATGAGCAAGAGTCTCCCAAAATCAAGTCATTGATAGACAATCTGTATAGCATCGAACACTGGATTGACGAAGGCGTTTTCCAGATTAAAACGAAACAAGGAGAGCAACGCTTCTGGGACTTTGGTTCATCTCCTCTCGGGAAACTACCCGATGGCCGCCGACTGGTCATCAGTATGGCTAAAGATGTAACCGACCGTGTCCGATCGGCTGAAACTATCCAAAACGAACGGACACTTTTACGCACTGTAATCGATAACCTGCCTGATCCAATTTATGTGAAAGACATTTTTGGCCGAAGAATTCTGGCCAATAAAGCTGACCTTAAAAACATAGGCGTCACAGTGGAAGACGAAGTAATCGGGAAAACTGTTTTTGAACTTTTTAATGCAGAAATAGCACAGCGCCTATGGATCGATGACCAAAAAGTATTGAAAGAAGGTCAAATAATCATCAATCGGGAAGAAGTTTTTCACGCAGGTGATAAAAATGAACGCAGGCTATTGACCACCAAGGTACCATTGACTGACCAGCTTGGAAAAACAATAGGTCTTGTTGGTATCGGACGAGATATTACCGACCAGAAAAAAGCCGGAGAAACCATCCAGAAACTCCTAAAAAGTATCGAACAGAGTCCATCGTCAGTTGTGATTACCGATGCGAAGGGGATTATCGAGTATGCCAATCCGAGTTTTAGCGAGGTTACCGGTTATCAGCAAGAGGAATTAATCGGGAAAAAGGCCCGGATACTAAAGCCGGGAAAAATGAGTCATGAAAGATATGAAGAGCTTTGGAAAACCATTAATTCGGGCGAAACGTGGCGGGGAGAATTTATCAACCGCAGAAAAAATAAAGTCAAGTACCTTGATTCGGTAGTTATTTCACCCGTAATTGACGAACACAGGCAAATTACGAACTTTCTGATCATTTGCGAAGACATAACCTTAAGAAAAAGAGAAGAAAAACTCAGGGAAGTCATTCAATTGATAACGCACGATGGTTCCACATCAAAGGATTTGATTGATTTTACATCAAAAGTGAAAAACCGACTGGGAGAGCTGATCGATCTGACCAATTTCTACCTGGCTCTGTACGACGAGGCCACTGACATGTTCACGATTCCAGCTTATTACGATCAGTGCGATGACATTGAAGTATTTGAAGCCGGAAAGACAATCACAGCCTATGTTTTGCGATCGAAAAAGCCGCTTCTTGCAACCCGCGACGAAATTGTAAAACTTAAAAAAGCCGGACTGATCGAATCATTGGGTATTCCGGCTCAGGCATGGCTGGGTGTCCCGTTGTTGGTTGGAGGAAAACCCATTGGTGTTTTAGCGGTTCAAAGCTACGACAATCCATTGCTGTACAATGAACAGGACCAGTTGATCCTCGAACGCGTAGCTCACGAGATCAGCTATATCATTCAGCGAATCAAATCAGATGAAGAAATTAAACAGGCTCTCGAAAAAGCAGAAGAGAGCGATCGTTTGAAATCAGCCTTTCTGGCCAACATGAGCCACGAAATCCGAACGCCGTTAAACAGTATTATCGGCTTCTCTGAACTACTGGCTGATGAAGATTTTGATGTTGACCAAAAGGAAAACTTTTTGCACCACATTGTTGAAAATGGGAATCAGCTACTGAATATCATCAATGATATTCTGGATATTTCGAAAATCGAATCAGGCGAGATTTCAATTCGCAAAACTGAACTTTCGGTAAAACGATTGCTCGATGAAGTGCGAACCTTGCATATCCTGAAAGTAGAAAACAAGTTGTTGCATCTCAAATTCGACTATCCCGAAAACATTCACCAAATCACCATTCTGGCTGACAAGGAACGGTTGCACCAGGTTTTCAATAACCTGATTGGCAATGCCTTGAAATTCACATCAAAAGGCTATATCGAGGTAGGTTATACGCTGCAAAATGACATGCTTGAATTCTATGTGAAAGATACCGGAATAGGTATTCACCCGCAGTATCACAGTAAAATATTCAACAGGTTCAGTCAGGCCGATGCTTCTACTACCCGCAAATTCGGAGGTAACGGGCTCGGGCTGGCCATTACTAAAAACCTGGTTCAGCTAATGGGTGGAAAAATCTGGTTCGAATCAGAACCCGGAAAAGGGAGTACCTTCTTTTTTACAGTTCCGTTGGTGCAGCAACAAGAGAATTTAAATGATTAACTTCGTGACCAAATGATGGAAAACTCTCGGTCTTTAAACGAATTCGTTCAATACCTGATTGAAGGGAACAGACCAAAATGTTCTGCTTATACACGCGATTATCTGGCCCGAAAAAATTCGGTAATGGATTTGTATGAGCATGTTTTCAAACCCGCATTGTATGAAGTTGGAAGACTTTGGGAAACCAATCAGATTTCAGTAGCTACTGAGCATCTGGCCACGGCAATTACCGAAGGTATCCTGAATGAGCTGTTCGAGCAAATTATTTCGGACAAAAAATTTACAAACAAGGTGGTTGTTGCCGGTGTTGAAAGCGAACGACACCAGGTTGGCCTGAAAATGGTAGCTGATGTATTCGAAATGAAGGGATGGGAGTGTTTTTTTCTGGGCGCAGGTCTTCCAGTTCCCGAACTACTTCGCTTTGTGAGGCAGGTAAAGCCCGACCTGGTAGCCATTTCACTGAGCGTTTATTTCAATTTTGCAAGTTTGTTAAAAGCCATAAGCGCATTAAGAAACGAATTTCCTGATCTTCAGATCATTCTTGGTGGACAAGCTTTTAGTCATATTTCTCCGGAAGCTATGCTTCAATTGGACAATGCCATTGTTTTTACTGATTTGTATTCCCTCGAAGATTACATCGATCATTTTAACCTTAAACCGAAAAACCAATGACAGACAAAAACCATTTAATCACAACAGCAGCTCAGCTTAAGCAGGTGAGCAGAGCCAGCATAGAAGAATACAGCATGAAAAAAGATGCCCTCGTGGCCCTGATTAATCAGAAAATGGAGAGCCGCCAGGATTTGATTGGTTTGGTAGGGAGCGGAAATGTGGAAATGATGAAAGACAATCACGCCAATCATGCCCGTTTTATGGAATCAATTTTCACGCAGTATTCTTCCGAGGTGCTGGTTGATACCGTTTTGTGGGTTTTCAGAGCCTATCGTTCACGAAACTTCAGCTCTACCTATTGGGCCGCACAGCTGAATACATGGATAGAGATTTACAAAAAAGAGCTATCACCGGAATGCTATAAGGAAATTTATCCGTATTACAACTGGATGCAGATTAATATTCCAATATTTAATCGTCTGGCCACCGAAGAATCAGAAGCACCATTTTCGTCACACTAGAACCCTGCAATTCCGGAGATGCAACAAACAAATCAAAAGAATTCACTGTCGGGATGGACCACTTTAATCGGTGATCTCACGAAGAATGCCCAATCGGTATTATCCGGAATATTTGATTCGGAAGGACAAGTGCTCGATGCCAGTTCTTCGTTTTACTATTTTCTGGGCACCACTCCCGAAGAAAAGAATCCGAAGCATTTGTTTATAAATCCGACCTTTTCTTCGTTCTTTTCAGGGAACACCGATGGACTGGTTTTCGAAGGATTCCTGACCATTGGCAACTACTCGGATGTCAGCTTTGTGTTTCGGGCCAAAGTTTTCAGAAGCGGGCAATACGTTCTGATTTTTGCTGAAGCTGATGTTACCAGCCTGTTCGAAGAAAATACACGAATGAGTTCTCTCAATCAGGAAGTTAATAACCTTCACCGGCAGCTAATCAGGGAAAAAAAGAATCTTCAGAATGCTTTGAAGGAACTTGAACAATCAAACAGCCGCCTGGCCGAACTTAACGTCGAAAAAAACAAATACATCGGAATGGTTGCCCACGACTTGCGAAATCCGATTGGACTTGCAGTTTCATTCTCAGAGTTCCTGATGGAAGAATGTGACCATTTACCACGCGAAGATCGTATGGAATTTTTGGGCCAGATTCACAAAAACAGCTCGTTCGCCCTGAAATTGATCAGCGACTTTCTGGATGTTGCAAAAATTGAATCAGGAATATTTGAGTTGAATCTGAGCGATCAGGACTATCTAAGTTTTGTAAAAGAAAACATTGCTCAAAACGAAATTTTGGCGCGAAATAAGTCTCAGAAAATTTTGATTCAAAGTTCATCAGAACAAATACGAGCCCGATTTGATAGCCATAAAATTATTCAGGTTTTAAATAATCTGCTGAGCAATGCCATCAAATATTCATTTCCGCATTCGCAGGTCATCATCCATATTTCTGAATCTGAAAACGAAATCGTTACGCGCATAATCGATCATGGACAGGGAATTCCGGAGCAGGAAATGAAAAAACTGTTTGCTCCGTTTCAAACCACCTCAGTAAAACCTACAGACAACGAAAAATCAACAGGACTTGGACTGGCCATCGTCAAAAAAATTATTGAAGCGCATCAGGGAAAAATAAGCGTGGAGAGCGAAGTTGGGCGAGGATCGGTTTTTTCATTCACACTCCCACGATTACTATCTGAATCAAAACGAAATCAGGCGTAAACCAAAGGAGCAGGGATACAATACCGGTCCCTTATTGTTTTCAAATAAAGGCACCATATCATAACTAGCAAACATATTTAGCCATCGGTAACCTATTCGGACCGTAGCAGCAATTTTATATTCGTTCAGGGAATAATCGCCGGGCGATTTAAGTTTTTCCCGTTTACCATCTTTCCTGTACTTGATCTTGGTGTGCGATTCCAACCGCTTGGCCCCGGTCACCCCGACTGAAAAATACATCCGGTTAGCATGATTTTTAACCGGCACCTGAAATTCAACCAACAGCGGAACTTCAAGATAAACCAGCGAAAATTTTGATTTTTGATTCGAATCGAAAAACAACGTTTTCGGGATTACTTCCCTGGCTTCGTTCAGCGTAATAGTGGTTCTGCTATTCAGTCGGTAACTTTGTAAACTCAATCCGAGACCGGTTACCAATCCAATCGTATTGCGGGTTTGCTGCAAGCCTTTAGAATATTGCAGAACATTCAGATTTAAAACATTGGAACGAAAAACATCATTTTCAAGGAAATTATTCTGTGAGGCCGGATATAAACTGTAATCAGCGCGTCCAAAGGCGTTCACGCCCAATTCAATTCCAGCCCAGTTTCCTTCAAATTCTTCATTCCAATAGTTGTAACCTTCGTTCACCAAATCCTGAATATCAATTAACCCAGCCAATCTTCCGGCACGACTTTGAACGACCACAATGGAGTCGTTTTCCTGTGCGAAGGAGAGCAAAGTGGAGCAAGAAAGCAGAATGAGAAATAAGACTTGTTTCATGGCAATCGTTCTAACGCATTCAAGCATTTTATCATACAAAAGTAAGCAATTCGAAACGAAAAGGAGCTTACCGTTGCCGATAAACTCCTTCCCGTGTTTTCTGAACATTATTTCTGTTTAATCTAAGAAGCTGATCCCGATAGTGAAAGGAGTTAATTCGGGGCCCTTTCCGGTCTGGAATAAAGGATTAAGACTGTAGGTGGCAAACAGGCTGATGTCTTTGTAACCCACGCGGGCGGTTGCAGCATATTTAAATGAATTCATGTTAAAACCGCTGCGGTCTTTCACCTTATCATCGCCATATTTAACCTTGGTGTGCGAGCCGATTTTAACCCCGCCAATCAAGCCGGCATTGACAAAAAGTCGTCCTTCATTTTGATTGACCGGAATCTGGAATTCAAGCAACAACGGAACATTCAGGTATGAAATGGCTAACTTGGTTTTGGCCAGATTTTCCTGATCAAGTAGCACTGGTTCAGTTCTGTTTAATCCTTTTTCTATAGTGTATGGATTTTCGAACCGGTAACTGTTAAAGCTCAGACCCATACCGGAAACCAAGCCAACGTATGATTTTGCCAAACCAATATTCAACTCATAAAAATTGAAACTAAATTCCATTGATTTACCCTGATTCAGCTCCATGAAATCTGAAACATTATAAGCGCTGTAGTCGGCTTTATCAAATCCGTTGAACCCAAATTCGATGCCTTCCCAGTGGCCGTTAAATTTGTTTGACCGATCTTTTTTCTGTTTGTCTTTGCCCCAAAGGATTTGAGTTCCGCCGTTGTGATCGATCACTTTTACATCTTTTTTCCCAATGCGAACGATGGTCGTATCCTCGTCAGCAGATGGAGTAATAGTATCAGTTAAAGCGACCAAATCCGGAGATTGGCTAATCAATTTTGAATCGGCTGAAACTTCCTGGGCATTGCTGTTAAAAGCGATTGCTATGAGAAGAACTGTTGAGAAGAAAATTGCTTTCATGACTGTAATTTTAAAATTTGCCTGTAGGACGGCGAGCTATTTTAAAATGTTACAGCCCGATCATTTTTTTTTCAAAGGAATTGAAAATGCCATGAGTTTGCTCTCAAAGCCAATGCTTGTGATGCGACCATCCTGTTCGTTGTATCCAATACGGTCGCCCGAAAGTTCAGAAGCCAGACCCAAACCTGCCTTTACAATTCGCTGAGCAGAAAGTAATCCTTCGGTTCCGGCTTTTTTGGCACGACTGGCCAGAAATTCGTCCAGAGTCATCAGTTTTTTCGGATCGTTTATTTTCTGAACATTCATTGAATAACTCACTGCCAGTCTATTTTCTATAGGAGTGGGTTCCAGACTGGCCAGTAAAGCCGGTATTTCGGGCAGAGAAGCCAATTCGCGATCAGCATTCTTTTGCCCTGCTGGTTTCTTTTCCTCCAGTCGGCCTTTTGTATGTTCCCGAATACTTTTTGTTTTGGTTGTTTTTTCTTCCCTGACCTTTGAAGGTACTTCACTATCGGTTGAATTCTTTTCCTGTTCGGCCTTCTTGGATGCTGGTTCCGATTTGGAAGTATTTTCAGCCAGTTCAACAACTACATTTTGCTGAAACGGCTGTTTCATTGTTGGGAGTATTGCATTAATTCCCCACAACAAAGCAATAACAGCAGCGGCACGGGCAGCCCAGTTGAGGGCAATGCTGACCGCAGATTTACGGTACAATCTTCTCTTGCCCGAAAATTTAATATTTTGATCGGCAATGAGTTTAGTTTTGCCAAAAAGATTGTATTCTTTCTGCAGCCCTGGGTTGGCTGCCAGATATGCTTCAAAAGAACTTCGCTCATCCTCATCCAAATCACCTTCGAGTTGGGCAATCATGCGGTTGTCGAGAGTATCGCCGGCAACCTCAGTTTTATAAAGACGGTTCTTCCCCGTGAAGACAACTTTTTCTTCAGGAATATTTACTTCTTCAAAAAGATGAAGTTCCTGCTTCAAATCCGGATTTTGTTCCAAAAAATCGAGGAACTGATCGATTTGGTATTCTTCCAGATTTCCTTCCAGAAAATCGAGGAAGAATGCTTCGTAGTTATCTCTTGTGATTTTCATACGACTAAATCCATTTTACCGATGTAATTTTTCAGAAAAACCCGGGCGCGGTATATATAAACCTTTACCTGGGGTTCGCTCAATGAAGTAATATCCCCAATCTCCTTATAGGAATAACCTTCGTAATCACGCAACATCACAACAGTCCGCTGAATATCGGGCAATTGCTTCACGGCTTCATTTAAAACTTCCGAAAGATCGGAATATTGTTCATCATGTGTTTCTTCAGGAACACGGTAATCTTCGAGATAAGTTTGCCGTCTATCTTTACGAAGCACATCAATCATGGTGTGATAGGCTGTGGTAAACAAGTAGGATTTCACCTTTTCGTAGCTTACATTTTCAGCATTACGCCACAATTTTTCGTAGCTATCCTGAACGATGTCGCGCGCACGCTCCTCGTCCCTGATGTTTTTCAGGATAAAACGGTAAACATTGTCAGAATACAAATCAACCGATTGGTTGTACTCTTTTAGATTCATCCCTATTCGTTTACTTTTTCATTTTGTAAGACGATCAGGTTTTCATTTTGTTACAGATCCGGCCAGATTTTGCAGAATTGGTACTTTCGCTTTCTCGATAGCCTCCAGAAGGGTGTTGTCTATATTCCTGATAATCGGATAGAATCCCTCTTCGCCGATAATGTTGCGGGCAATGTAGGCTTTTATCTGGCTATCAATTATTTTGGAAGATATCTTCAAATCCGTGTTATTGGGCTTCACCCCTTTCTTTTCAGCAAATGACACAAAAAGCTTCAATACATCATTCTTCGAAAAATAAGCTTCAAATTCATTTGTTGTTTTCATTTTCGAAAGCTCATTCCGTTTCGAATCGGCAAAGTCAAGCGCAAATTGATAGACCAGCCCTTTTTGTGTAATCTTTGAATAATATTCTGAGTAACCAAGCGTATCAGCCGGGATAAAATAATCGGGCATAATTCCGCCACCTCCATACACGATACGGCCACCTGCCGTTTTGTATTTCACGGTATCCTGGTATTTTATACTGTCGGCATTTTGAAATTCGCCGTGAATAGCGCGATCCATGATATCCTTGTAATAATCATCGTTTCCGTTGTCGTACGATTTCTGAATGCAACGACCGCTCGGTGTATAATAACGTGCCACCGTAAGGCGCATGGCACTTCCATCATTAAAAGGAATTTGCTCCTGAACAAGTCCTTTCCCAAACGAACGCCGTCCGATAATCCAACCCCGATCATTGTCCTGAATAGCTCCGGCAAAAATTTCACTGGCGGAAGCTGAAAAATCATCAATTAAAACAACCACGCCTTTGTCCCGGAAAGCACCCCGGCTATCAGCCTGATAAGTTTTTCTGGCTTGTGAATTTCCCTCGGTATAAACAATCAGTTCTCCTTTATCCAGAAATTCGTTAACCATACGGATGACTGCATTGAGAAAACCACCGGGATTACCTCGCAAGTCAACAATTACCTTCTTCATTCCCTGCTCCTCAAGTTTTCTCATACCAGACATAAACTCATGGTATGTTTGCTCTGCAAAGCGGCTCACCTTGATATAACCGATTTCTGAATCAATCATATAACTTACATCAACGCTATAAATTGGAATATCGCCGCGAATTATATCAAACGGTATCAGTTCCCTGAATCCTTTTCGTTTGATGCCAACTTTAACCTTGGTACCTTTCTCGCCGCGTAACTTGGAAAGTACCTTCTCGTTTTTAAGTCCGGCCCCGGCAAGTAAGGTATCGTTCACTGTAACAATTCGGTCGCCCGGAAGAATCCCAAGTTTCGAGGATGGGCCTCCTGAGACGACATCAACCACCATAACAGTATCGTTTTGAATAGAAAATTGCACACCTATTCCGCCAAAATTTCCTCGCATCTCCTCTTCAACCTCAACCATATCGCGAGCCGGTATGTAAGCTGTATGCGGATCGAGGCTCTTAAGCAAAAGGGGAATAGTTTTTTCAACCAGTGTATCAGTTGAAATTGAATCAACATAGGAACTTTGAATCAAATCGAGGATGGCTTCCAACTTTCCTGATTTAGACATGATTGGCAGTCGGGTTCCGGAATTCCGCGAAAGCAGGTTCCCGACCAGGATACCGGTTACGAGGCAAACCGCCAGCATAACCGGAATATAAACTGAGAATTTTTTCATTTTGTGTTTCTGTTTTCTAATCTGATGCTTCTGAAAATAAATCTAATTTTCAAGTTCGACTTGTACAACTTCAATATTTGCTTGTTTCAAGAGTTTGATACCATCTTCAAGACGATAGTTGTCGTAAAATACAACCCGCTTAATTCCGGCCTGAATAATTAACTTAGAACATTCCAGACAAGGAGAAGAAGTAACATAAAGAGTGGCTCCATCGCTACTGTTGTTAGATTTGGCAACTTTGGTTATGGCATTGGCTTCTGCATGCAAAACGTAGGGATAGGTCTTGTTATTTTCGTCTTCGCAATTGTTCTCAAATCCAGAGGGAGTTCCGTTATACCCGTCAGAAATGATCATTTTATCCTTGACCAGCAGAGCCCCAACCTGCCTGCGTTTGCAATAGGAATTCTGGGCCCATATTGAAGCCATTCTTAAGTATCGCTGATCGAGAAGAGCTTGTTTTTGTATCGCAGTTGTTTGCATGGCAAATTTCTTAGGAAATGATATTTTCTATATAAGTTTTGCAAAAGTAATGAATGATGTGTCTGAAGGGTAGTTATCACATTACAAAAAACGTCCATCTTTTGATTTGACGGACGTTTCTCTGAGTATTTTTTTGCCTTTTAAATTTGCACAAATCTCTGAACAACAATCAACAGATCTTTTGATTTGATGGGTTTGGCTAAGTAATCATCACATCCTGCATCGAGCGCTTTTTCACGGTCATCTGACATTGCAAATGCCGTTTGTGCAACTACTGGCAAATCCGGGAACTTCTTTTTCAAAATTTGAGTTGCTTCATATCCGTTCATCTCCGGCATTTGTAAATCCATCAAAACCAGATCAATATTCTTCTGCTTTTCGCAAATATCAACAGCTTCAATTCCGTTTTTGGCCCAAAAAATGGTAGCATTTAATTTGCTTAAAACAGCTTTCAGATAAAGGAAATTCGATTCCACATCTTCGGCAATGAGGATATTTGGATTTCTATTTATATTCATTCTCTCGACGGTTGAAGTTGTTAATCAATCAATCAAATATATTGAAACATTCCCGGATAAAATATTTTTCAGAAAAAAAAATCTGAACAACCTTATTCAATCAGCCTATTCAATAAAATCTGAACAAAATAAAGACATTTTTGTCTTAAATAAAATTCATCTTATTTACAACCTAAAACAAAATGCTATGAAAAAACAATTCTTTGCAGCCTTTATTTGCGCAATGGGCGTAATCCTCACTTCTGGTTTATACGCACAAAATGTTTCTGAATCAATTCAGAAAACGAAAACAAAAAGTAACCAATCTAACGACCGAAGTTCATCTCAGGATAATGAATTGCGAAAAGTTAAAATCCGCACCACTGCAAACTCCTGTGAGCTCGTTTTTAATCAGGCTATTGTAAGTCCCCGGGATGCAGCAAGCGGACTTCCTACAGGCAAACGCCAACATAAACCATTTGTATTTACCAAAGAATACGATAAAAGTTCGCCTCAACTTGCAAAAAGGACTGCTTCCGGAGGAATGGGAGCAGGGAAAGTTTCTGTACAAGATCTAAGTGTGACATTTACATCAAAAGGCAAAACCCAGAAATTGGCTGTAGTCAATAATGAATTTTCACTTCCAGCTGATTGTCCTGATGACGATTGCGATTTAGTTGTTTCGTGGAGCTGGGGAATGACCAACTCCGGGACCTCTTCCCGTTGCGAAGTTCCACTGAGACTAACGATGTCTGACGGCGTTTGTATTGCAATAAAGGAAAAAGCTACAGGTGCAAGCAATTAAATCCAAATGAAAAATCATCTGATACATTTATTTTCAACGATTCTGATTATTTTGATCTCACTGAGTTTGCATGCCCTAAACTCTTTCGATACCGATTCAACAACAACGGAATCAAAAGAAAAGAAAATTCAATTCCAACTGCGTCCAAGTTTAGGACTGACATTTAGTGATTCCAATACAGATGGAGAACGTACAACTAATTTACAATGGCTTGGAACTGTCAATTCTGATTTTGATTATATCGGAAAAAAGTTTCATTTAAGTTCCAATCTATTCATGCAGTATGGACAAAGGAAACTTAAAGATCTTCCTTCGGAAAAATTGCAGGATGCGTTTATTCTCTCCATTACACCATCGATCCCAATTACAAAAATTCCTCCAATAAGATTATTTCTGGAAACAACCGCAGAAACTAACTTAGGGAAAGGAGCAATTGAGGATAAGGAAACCAGCTTCCTTGATCCTTTATTTTTATATCAGACTTTATTTTTGGGTCAAAAGCACTATTCTTTTCAGGAGAAAGATCAAACATCCTGGGAGATAACCTATGGATTAGGCTACGCTTTTCAGCAAACACTGAATAAAAACTTCGAGCTCGAAAATAATATAAATGGGAATAAGGCTGATTTTGAGTCTGGGTTTAGTGGAATATTAGAAATTAATGTGAACTCCCCGATTACGGAGTCCATCAATTTTGTGCTCAACGCAAAAGCTGTAGCTCTTTCCCGTGAGAATTTCTTCAAAGATTTCGATTCAAGCCGAAGATCGGTACTTGTCCGCTCTGGTTTATTTTTCAAACGGGTTGGCGTCGAATACAATTACCATCAGGTTCATGATTTGAACCTCTCAGAAAAAGATTTAGTCGATCAATCAATCATGCTTACAGTAAGTTTTTAAAGACAAATATTTAAACCTAATTCTATGAAACCAATTTCAAAGATCACCATGTTCATGGCGTGTGCAATACTTGCAATAACGATGCAAGCGCAAAATCCCATCCAGCAAGGTAAAAGTATTGGAAATTCAAAAGAGGAAAGCTCCAGCCAAAAAAAAGGTCAAAACAACAACACTGTCAGAAGTAACAGAACAGAAAACCGGATACAATCTGGTAATTCAAATCAGAGTAGTTCCTCGAATTCTGATAAAAGCCAGGATCACAATTCTTCCAGAAGCAATAAAACTTCAAGTCTTGCAATTCCTGACAATGAATCGACTAATAGTTCCAAAATTAAAGATGATGTTAATTCAAAAACAGACAAAAGTGAAGCAGCCAGATCTAAGAAAAAGTAGGCTATTTAGAACTAACGAATAAGGATTTTCATAAAAAAAAATTGAGACGGCTTCAACAAGCCGCCTCAAAGCCATGAAAACAATTAAACAATGTTCAGAAAACAGAAAACTAGAAACAATTATATCGTTAAAATCTCGTGATTTTTATCATCGAGCATTTTGTCAATTTTTTTACTGAAATCGTTGATCATTTCCTGAACAACTTCTTCAGCGTCTTTTTCCATATCTTCAGAAAGACCGTCTTTCAACAGCTTCTTCAGATTATCGTTCGAATCTTTACGAGCACTTCTCAAACTGACTTTTGCAATTTCACCTTCTTTGTTAACAGTTTTCACCATTTCCTTTCGGCGTTGCTCGGTTGGTGCCGGTACATTGATTCGAATAATTTCACCATTATTATCAGGATTGAACCCCAGATTTGAATTGATAATTGCTTTCTCAATAGGTCTGATCATTGACTTTTCCCAAGGTTGAATAGCAATTGTCCTGGCATCCGGAGTGCTGATGTTTGATACTTGTGAAAGGGGGACCATACTACCGTAATATTCAACAACTACTGAGTCCAACATTCGGGGGGAAGCTTTTCCGGCGCGAATATGAACCAACTCCTTGTCGAGATGGGTAATTGCGTGTTCCATTCTTTCCCTGCAAATATCCAAAATCATCTGAACCTCTTCCTGCATATGAACTAACTCTTTTCGTTTATTAAAAGTGCTGGCAACAAATATAGAAATTTTTAAAGAAATTAAAAATTTTTAATTTTTTTAATCAAATAAATGCAAAACTTCAGCAATGAACGTAAGTTCCGATCGGTTCACCTTCTAAAACTTTTCTAAGATTACCCTTCACATCCATGTTAAAAACGATAATCGGGAGATTATTTTCCTTACACATGGCTGTTGCTGTAAGGTCCATGACCTTTAGCCCGCGCTGATAAACTTCATCAAAAGAAATCTTGTCGAAACGGGTGGCGTTCGCATCTTTTTCAGGATCGGCCGTGTAGATACCATCAACTCGGGTACCTTTGAGCATCACATCGGCTTCAATTTCAATTCCACGAAGCGACGAGCCGGTGTCGGTGGTGAAATACGGGTTCCCGGTTCCTGCCGAGAATATCGCCACTTCTCCGTTTCCGAGGATTTCCATTGCTTTATCTTTCGAGAAAAATTCGCCAACCGGCTCCATTCGAATGGCGGTAAGAACTCTCGATTTGCATCCAAGGCTTTGAAGGGCTGAATTTAAGGCCAGGCTGTTGATAACCGTGGCGAGCATGCCCATCTGGTCGCCTTTAACGCGATCGAACCCTTTGGTAGCGCCGCTCAGACCGCGGAAAATGTTACCACCACCAATAACAATACCGATTTGAACGCCAAGATCTGCAACTTCTTTGATCTGTTTCGCATAATCAGTAAGCCTTTGATGATCGATTCCGTATTGTTGATCTCCCATCAGAGATTCGCCGCTAAGCTTTAAAAGGATGCGCTTAAACTTTAGCATAAAAGTAATTTTCGGCAAAAATAATTTAAAAGTTTAAAAGAATTGATCTAAATGAAAAAAGTCAACCTGAAAAAGGTTGACTTTCCTTTTGTGCTCCTGAGGTGGGAACTACAAAATGTATTAATTATGAAATGAATTCATTGATTCTTATCCAAAATTAGACACTTCAAATTTATTTGGAAAAATTAAAGACACAATTTTTCTGAAATGGTCGAAATTGGTTGCGAATTGCACGATTTTCCAGATGAATCGACATTTTTGAACTTTCTCCTTCCTGAAAAAAGCAATACTGATAAAGACAATTTTCGCAAAAAACATGTTTCCTGAAAAAGAAAAAGGGACTTCGCGAATTGAAGCCCCTTGAAAATAAGTTAAAATCTGCCGCTTTTAAACAGCAATTCTTCGGCTAACCGTTTCAACGGTATCGTTTACAAACGACATTTTTCGGATCTCCTGGTCTTCAAGCTGAATCTTGAAAAAACCTTCGAGATAATAAACAAAAAGTGTCCAGTCTACCTGATCAAAATTCAGATCATCCTGAAAAGATGCATCCAGTTTAATCCGGTCACGGCGTACTCCTGTTTTCCGAAGAACTTTGTACAATGTACGCTGGATTGTTCTGTTTTCCATATACTTTCGCAATTAAAACCCAAAATTATTTTGCAAAAAATTTGAGTTGAACCGCGCAAAAGTAAGAAATAAAATATTCGAACAATTGATTTTTTGAGTCAAATGTGAAGAAATAACGACTTTTTTGTATTTTTTAAGAATTCAAGCCCTGCCGCGGCAAACCTGGAAGCCTACACCCCTGATTTCTTGAATGTTGAAATGCCAGACCAAGCAATTTGTTCTGATCACAATTTATTAACCTGGATTTTACCTTTCCTTTGATCAGAATAGCGATTCAATCCACTCTCGTTTGAGCAAACTGTACACTTCCAAATCAATGTACGATCGGTTATGCCGCTCGCCGCAGCGCTCAATGCCCTCGTAGAAAAAGCCAAGCCGTTTGGGGATTGCCGAACTTTTGTCGTTACCAACGCCGCAACGAATTTGAACCCGGTTCATATCCAGATTCCGGAAAGCCAGGTTCACCATTTTTCGGGTTGCTGCCGTTGCAATCCCCTTTCCGGTCATTTTTTCAATCAGCCAGTAGCCAATTTCAATTTTATCGTTGATCCGATCCTTATCCTTGAACCCAATCAGTCCGGCAAACTCATGTTTGTACCAAATCACATAAACTTCGTCGCGGTCGGTAACCGGTTTTTCAATAATTGACCGGATAAAACGTTCAGTATCGGCCATTTTATGCGTAAAATCGACGAAAGGCAACCAGCGTCTTAAAAAATTTCGATTCTGATCGATGGCATTAAACACCAAACCCACATGAGCTAAACTCAATCGTTCCAAAAACTGATGATCGTCTATGGTCAGCTTTTCCATACTGATAACATTCTGATCAAGCCAAGATACAATAAAACCGCGATTTTTGATGAGATTTTGATTTCATTATCTTTGAATGCACGAATCATATTAAATTCAGGAATGATGAAGAAATACGCTTTACTATTATTGTTTGCCATTGTTTTCGCCAATTTCTCATGCGGAAGGTCTGATCAATCCAAAGAAATTCAGGCAAAAATTGAAACGGAGTACGGCACAATTAAACTAAAACTCTACAACGAAACTCCGCTTCACCGCGACAATTTTGCAAGACTGGTCAAAGAGGGATTTTACACCGACTTGCTGTTTCACCGCGTCATTAAGGGTTTTATGATTCAAGGCGGAGATCCTCAGTCGAAAAATGCCGAGCCTGGCAAACAGTTGGGCGGAGGAGACCCTGGGTACACCATTCCGGCCGAAATCAATCCAAAATTCTTTCATCGCCGCGGAGTTTTGGCCGCCGCACGAATGGGCGATCAGGTTAATCCGGAGAAAAGATCGTCTGGCTCACAGTTTTATATTATGCAGGGAAAAGTTTTCAGACCAGGCGAATTAGACAGTCTTCAGACTAAACTGGAAGAATCGAGAAAAATGAATATGTTTCAGGCCAAATTAAAAACTATTGAACCTGAACTCAACAAACTCGGCGCGGAGGGCAAACAGGATGAAATGATGGCGCGATTCAATACCCTGAAATCAGAAGTTGATGCCGAAGCCGCCAAACTTCCGCCAATCCGCTTCTCCGAAGAACAAAGAAAAGCCTATACAACTATTGGAGGCTATCCGTCGCTGGATAACAATTATACCATTTTTGGCGAAGTGACTGAAGGCATGGAAGTCGTGGATAAAATCACCGAGGAAGCTGTCGATCAGTTTAACCGTCCGCAGAAAGATATCAAGTTTAAAATCACTTTGCTCAATTGATGCGAATGAAGAAATTCGGAATCCTCATCGTTCTCATTTCCCTCGTTCTACTGGGCCTGGGGCAAAACCGAATCGTCCAGATTTCGACCAACCTGGGTACGATGCAATTCAGGCTTTACAACGAAACGCCTAAACATCGCGATGCTTTTATTCAATTGGCGAAAGAAGGCTATTACAACCAGACATTGTTTTACCGGGTCATTCAGGATTTCCTGATTCAGGGCGGATCACGTTCGTCGCGCAATGCCGCACCGGGCAAAAGAATTGGATACGGAGACCCTGACAAAACGGTTGACGACGAAATTCTTCCGCAATTTTGCCATAAAAAAGGGGTTCTCTGCGCGCCCCGCCAGCCCGACGAAGTGAACCCGTTCAAGCAGTCCGACATTTCGCAGTTCTACATTATTAAAGGTAAAGTTTTCACTTCAGGAGAACTCGACACACTGGAAATTGCAGTTAACCGCCCCATCAGGAATAAAATTAACGCCCGTTACCTCACTCCGGAAATTAAGGAGAAGCTGAAAACGCTGAAAGCTGAAAAAAAGGTGGAAGAATTCCGGAAGATTGCCGATGAAGTGAAAAAACAGATTGAAACTGAATATTCACTGGCCCGGGGAAAACTCGTTTTCAGCAACGAACAACGCAAAGCATACACAACGGTTGGTGGCTACCCGGATCTCGACGGGAAATACACCATTTTTGGCGAATGCATCTCGGGATTCGAAGTCATCGACAAAATTGCGGCACTCAAAACCGACGAGAATCATCGTCCGTTGATGGATATTAAAATCACCGTTTCAGTAATTGAATAGAATATGCCAAGGCAAAAGTTAAAAACCAAAAGGCAAAAATCGGGTAGTATCATCGTTCTGTGTCTCATGCTGCTCCTTCTTGCAGCCTGTGGTTCGCCAGGAAAAAAGCAAACGCCGCAAAGCCAACCCGTAACTGAAAAAGCAGAAGAACAGAAACCGGCTGGCTTTAAAGATTTAGTTCCATCAACATTCTCCATCGACACCTACGACAGCAACCGGATTTTGGAAACAGCGATGGGTTTTTTTGTTGCCGAAGAAATTGCAGTAACCCGCCTTTCGTATTTCGAAGGTGCAAACCGGGCAGTAATCAGCCCGTTCGATGAAAACCAAAGTTACGAGGTCACCGGATTTTTGGCTGTCGATCGCATCAACGACCTGGTTCTCCTGAAAGTTGACGGACTGAAAAAACTGCCCGTTACTCTTTCAGAGGCGATCCTGCCGGATAATGAAAAAACAACATTTTTCGACCGTCCGCAAGGCAATACCGTACCCATACATGAAGGAAAAGTGTTGAAATACGCCCAAACTCTTGGCACCCAACTTTACCGGGTAACGAATCAGCTTCGCTCAAAAAGCGCCGGAAGTCCCATGTTTAATTCGTCGATGCAATGCATTGGACTGGCCTTTATGCAAGTGGCCGATTATGAATCGCAAACATTTGTAACGCCATCTACTTTTATTTCAGCGCTGGTGAAAAAAGCCGGAGTGCCACAACCACTCTCAGCACTGCAAAAACAAGCCACCGATCAGGAAAGTGCCAGCAACAGCAAAGTAAAAGGTCTGGTTATCGAAACCGACATGGGCAATATCAAAATCAAACTGTACAATTCAACGCCACAATATCGCGACAATTTTATAAAGCTTACCCGCGAAGGATATTACGACGGATTATTGATTCACCGGGTTATCGGAGATTTTGGTATCCAAAGTGGTGCCGCCGACACCCGTTTTGCCACCAAAGACGATGTGGTGGGATGGAAAGGTCCGGGCTACACACTTCCGGCACACATTGTTCCTGGTTTGTATCATCGGAGAGGAGTAATTGGTTCGCCCCGCAAACCCGAACGCGAGAACATGCGGAAAAGATCGGACGGCTCACAATATTACATTGTAACTGGCCGCATTTATACCGATCAGGAATTGAACGATCTGGAGAAAGAAATTCAGTACAAATTTACCGACGAACAACGAAACACCTATAAAACGATTGGAGGAGCGCCTCATCTCGACGGGACTTACACCATTTTTGGCGAAGTAACCGAAGGCCTCGAGATTGCCGACCAGATTGCCAAAGTAGAAGTTGACGGTGATTTCAGACCCAAAAAAGACCTCAGGGTTAAAAAAATCAGGATTCTGGAATAATTGGTTCACCGTAAAAACTGAATCATTATCTTTGCCGATCAATTCAATAACCGCAGTGCGATGTTAGACAAAATCAAGGCATTAAAGGAAGAACTTGAGCAGATTACCGTTTCTGCCAAAGAAGATGTTGAAGAATTACGCATCAAATATATCAGCAAAAAAGGCTTGGTTGGTCAGCTTTTTACCGAGTTTAAAGATGTACCCGCCGATTTGAAGAAAGAAGTTGGGCAAGCAATTAACGATTTGAAAGAGTTTGCAGTCAACCGAATCAACGAGCTGAAAGATAACTTTGAAGGAGCCGATCAGGGTGAATCGGGCTTGGATCTGACTATGCCGGGCGAACCCATCCGCCTGGGGAGCCGCCATCCGCTGTCGATCGTGAAAAACGAAATGATCGATATTTTCACCCGTTTGGGATTTACAATTGCCGAAGGACCCGAAATTGAAGACGACTGGCACGTTTTTTCGGCGCTCAACTTTCCGCCGGAGCATCCAGCCCGCGATATGCAGGATACGTTCTTTATCGAGAAAAATCCGGATGTTTTGTTGCGTACGCACACATCGAGCGTACAAATTCGGGTGATGGAAAAAACCCAGCCGCCCATTCGTGCTATTTTCCCCGGACGTGTTTTCCGCAATGAAGCCATCTCGGCCCGCTCGCACTGCATTTTCCACCAGATTGAAGGATTGTATGTGGACGAAAACGTTTCGTTTGCCGACCTGAAACAAACCTTGCTGTATTTTGCCCGTGAACTTTTTGGCGAAAAATCGCAAATCCGGTTGCGCCCGTCGTACTTCCCATTCACCGAACCTTCGGCCGAAATGGATGTGAGCTGCTCGATTTGTGGTGGCGAAGGCTGCAACGTTTGTAAATATACCGGCTGGCTCGAAATTCTGGGCTGCGGAATGGTTGACCCGAATGTGCTGGAAGCCTGTAACATCGACAGTAAAAAATACACCGGTTTTGCTTTCGGAATGGGAATTGAACGAATTACCATGCTGAAATACGGAATTAAAGACATCCGCCATTTCTTCGAAAACGATGTGCGGTTTCTGAAGCAGTTCGAATCGGCGAATTAAGAACGGTATTTTCCATAAAATACGAATCCCGGCTCCTCAAAGGAGTCGGGATTTTTTGTTCTGTAATTCCGGAACGTCAGCATGAGGAACCTGCCTCAGCACGAGGCTCCAAACCCAGCGTCGTGCGATTGATTTTTCCGGCGTATGAAAGACTACAAATCCACCTCTTTACTGTCTTTCAACAAATGCTTGCCTTCGCGGTATTGATGCAATGCCACCTGTAATTTTTTCTTGTTCGATTTAACCGGAACAATGGTGACGAAGTCCATTTTCAGTACGTCCTGATTAATTGCCGCATTCTTGTCGCGGGTCTTTTGATCTTCCCATGTGCCGGAATTTGCATAGATGCACGGTTTCCCATCCAGGTTCGTGTATGATTTAATCATCGGTTTGTGTGTGTGACCAAAAACCACGATACGAACATCGCGAAGGGAATTGTGGAAGTACTGCACCTCAGACTGGTCATCGATAAATTCGGTTTGCAGACTGCCGGCTATCGCTTTGCTGATGTCGGTCATGACCATCATATTGTTGTACTTTGCACGCGCGTTCCAATTGTTCTGAGTAAACAATCCGTTATACAGATTCATCTGTATGCTGCCGTCGGTTGCGCTGTTTTGAGGCAAAATATCGTTAATGGAATATGTCTTCGTATAATTTCCAATGTTGGTCCTGATAATCGGTTCGGCAAAATTATCTTTCACGTAAATGACCTCTTCGATTACTTTTTTCCACAGCGTATAGTACAGGTATTTGCTGCGTTGTTCATCACTGGCCCCATCCTTCAGGGTTAAGGGCGGTACTTTCGTAGCAGCTTCGGATGTAGTTGGATTAGTAAACGAGTTGGCCGCAATACGGGCGAAAAAATAGCCCGGAGGCAAAGTGGCTCCCGGTGCTTCGCCCTCATTAGCCCCCGGCGCCAGAGAACAGAAGAAATCATACCGATGTCCGTGTTCGATGGCGATCTGCAGATAACCGTCTGGATAGTATGTGCCGACGCCAAACTTATCTCCGGTATCACGCGCCTGATTCACGCCCGGCATGGCCAGATCAACATTCTCCTGTGAGAAACCCATGTCGTGATTGCCGGGGACATAAGTGAGCTTGATCTTCTTATCCTTGATGATACCGTTCAGCACATTGAAAATGGCCTGATTGGCAACTACGGTTTTCCTGACAAAATCGGCCTGCGACTTGCCTCCGTATGTATCCGTACGTGTCGGGATATACCAATCGTCGAGCATATCGCCCCCGATAACCAGTTCTTTGACTGTACCCGATGACCGTACTTCGTTGAGAAACTGTTCCAGCCGTTGCAGGTGCTTCACATTCTCGGAATACGATAAGTCGTTGCCCAAGTGCAAATCGCTGATCACAACAATCTTATCCCGTTCGTTGTTACTGCTCGCACTCATCATGTCGAACGGATTGGGAACCATATCGTCATTGTCGTTCGAGTTGCACGATACCAACATAACGGCCGAGGCAACCAATAAAAGTAAAAGATTTGTTCTTTTCATCATACAATACATATTAGTGATTTTGCTTCCCCGTTGCAATATTCAATAGCTTTGGATCAGGAATTACCTGAATGAAAGGTGTCAACGGGCAATACAAAAGTAATTTATGTTTCATGAAAAGGTGTTTCATAATCACAAAACCAGTGTATCATAAATACAATATATGCTGAGCAGATGCCCGGAATTAAGCCCGATTGCCATATTGTTTGTTAAATTTGACCCCATTATGCAAAGTCTATATTTAGCTACGACGTTTGCAGCGTCAATCACCTGTCTGCTCACTTCCCTGCTGATTTTCGCCCGCAGGAAGAGTGGTGAACGTTCGCGCATCATACTGGCATGGATTGTCCTGTTTTCCGTGGCCAACTATATCCCCCGATTTTTAGCTTTATCCCGCGGAGAGGAGCCCCACCCGGTGATCTCTGTGCCCTTGCTGCTGGTCGCCCTCTTCATGGTGATTTCTTACATCATGTACCCGATCGAAGTCATCTCGCCGGGCTATCTCAATTTCCGGCGTGTTCTCAAACTTTACAGTCCGTGGCTGGTTCTGGCCGGTGTTTATGCTCTTTTGCTGCAGCTTGGAGTAACTTTTCCTCCATACCATTCATTGCCCGACATGCTGCCCCAGATTGCCGAACTCCAGGTGTGGTTCAGGCTTCTGCTTTCGCTGCTGATTTTTGCCCCGGGACTGTTCATATTTACCATCCCCTACACGCGCCCTTACAACAACACCAATAAAATCTGGATACTGAAATACACCCTCTGCTTCACGGTCAACACGCTGGCTTTTGTGACTTTACTGATATCCGATTTGCTGGTGATAAAAATCCTGTATTATTACGTGAGTGTGGGTTGCAGCATTTACATCGCTTATATGGAGCTGTTTGTGCGGCTGATAGAACAACGTCGGGAACCCGTGAGTGAATCCCGCACCGAAAATCCTGAACCTGCCCACGAGGCAGAAATTCTTCCGGAGAAACTGAACCCCTTGTGCGAAAAGATTATTCAGCACATGAACCGGACCTCCGATTACCGCGACCCCGACCTTTCGCTGAACAGGCTGGCCGCTGCCCTTTGCACCAACCGCACCACACTGTCGAACGCTTTGCACGAACTGGGATATGCCAGTTTTAGCAACTACATCAATACGTTGCGCATCGACGACTTTATCCGGCGCATCCGGGAACAGGAATCCGCCAACTACCAGGATACCTTCTACGATGTCGGTTTCCGCTCAAGGGCTACTGCACTGCGGAATTTTAAACAATATACCGGAAAAACACCGTCGGAATATTTTCAACAGGCCTTCCTGAACGAATGAAGTAAAAAGCAGCAAGGTTCACCAGCATGTTGTGGTGGTCCAGCTACCGCATGATTACATTGCCGGTTTTCCGAAGAAAGCCTTACAGCCCACGCCGAAGCCGATTTTCTGTTCTGCAACAGGGCCCTGCAACCGAAGGAGCTGACCCCGGGCAACAAACGTTCTGATCGATGTGTTTTTTTATAACTTTGGATGGTTCAATAGCAAATAAACCTAATCCACAACTAAAATCATGAAAACCAAATTCGGAATCTTATTTTTGCTTTTACCTGCTTTATTTTTATTTCAGGCAGCAACAGCACAAAAGCCCATCCGTCTGGCTGTTGCCGGAATGACTCACGGACACATTTCTTTTATACTTGGACGGCCCGATAAAGGCGACTTTCAACTGGTGGGGGTTTTCGAAACCAACCGTGAGCTGGCGCAGAAATTATCGGTAAGGTACAAGTTCGCAGCAGACCTGATTTATCCGGATTTAGCCCAAATGCTCGACGCCGTAAAGCCCGAAGCGGTTGTCGCATTCGGCTCAATCTACGACCACCTGGCCGTTGTTGAAGCCTGTGCTCCGCGCGGCATCCATGTGATGGTTGAAAAACCGCTGGCCGTAAACATGCAACATGCCCAACGAATGGCCGAACTCGCCAAAAAGAACAACATCCACCTGCTTACCGATTACGAAACTTCCTGGTATCCAACCACCGCGCAATCGTTCAAGCTGGTGCACAACGATAATTTTGTAGGCACACTCCGGAAAGTGGTGATCCACGACGGGCACCAGGGGCCAAAAGAAATTGGCTGCGACAAGGTTTTCCTCGACTGGCTCACCGACCCGGTATTGAACGGAGGGGGCGCTATCGTTGATTTTGGTTGCTACGGTGCCAACCTGATGACCGCCCTGACCAAAGGCGAAAAACCCGTTTCGGTTACCGCAGTCACCCGGCAGTTTAAACCCGAAATTTACCCCAAAGTGGACGACGATGCCACCATTATTGTAACTTATCCCGAATCGCAATGTATCATCCAGGCCTCGTGGAACTGGCCGTTTAGCCGCAAAGACATGGAAATTTACGGCAGCAGCGGCAGTATCGTTACGGTTGATAAAACCCTTATGCGCGTCAGGGGAAAAGGGATGCCTGCCGAAAAACAGGAGCAGGTAACCGCAGCCGATGTGGCTGTTTACGAAGATCCGTTCACCTATTTTTCGGATGTGCTAAAAGGTAAAATCAGCGTTCCAGGCTATGGCGTTTATTCACTCGAAAACAATGTTCAGGTGGTACAAATTCTGGATGCCGCCCGCGAATCAGCCAAAACCGGAAAAACCGTATTCCTGAATTCTCCAAAATAATCAAGCATTCAATCACGAAACCAATCCAATGAAACCATTCAACCAGCTTTTTTTATGGTGTATCCTTTTCATTGGCCTGCCTCTCGCCGGGCAAAGCCAAACACCGGGTACGTACCAAAATCCGGTTATTCCGGGCGATTTTCCCGATCCGTCAGTTATTCGTGTGGGGAACATGTATTATGCCGCCGGAACCACTTCCGATTTTGCGCCTAACTATCCGCTTTACGAATCAACCGATCTGGTCAACTGGAAACAGATTGGCTCCATTTTTAACGAACAACCAGCCTGGACTTCGGAGAACTTTTGGGCACCCGAACTTTACTACCACAACGGCACCTTTTACGTGTATTATACCGCCAAACGCAAAAGCGACCGCGTGTCGTGTATTGGTGTAGCCACCACCAAAGACCTCCGGAAAGGATTTACCGACCACGGCATCATCATCGAGTGGGGAAACGAAGCCATCGACGGGTTTGTGTTTCAGGACGAAGACCAGAAAAGGTACATCAGTTGGAAAGCCTACGGACTGACCAAAGGGCGCCCCATCGAAATTTTGGCATCCGAATTAAGTGCCGATGGCTTGTCGCTGGTTGGCGAACATTTCAGCCTGACTCGTTTCGACCAGGGCTGGAAAGGCGCTGGCGACGAAGGCCAATGCCTCGTCAAACACGGCCAATATTACTACTTGCTGTATTCGGTTGGCGGCTGCTGCGATAACCGTTGCGACTACCGCGTGATGGTTTCGCGTTCAAAAAACCTGAAGACTGGCTGGGAACAGTTTCCGGAGCCCATACTACAGGGCAGCGAGGTATGGAAATGCACCGGCCACGGAACCTTAGTAACCACGCCCGACAATCGCTACTTTTACCTGTACCACGCTTACAACGCCACCGACTTCGAATACATCGGCCGTCAGGGTTTGCTCGACGAATTGGTGTGGGATAAAACCTCCCAATGGCCCCGCTTTAAAAACGGGAACACCCCTTCAGTCGCCGCCCAAATGCCTTTCCCCCACACCCAACAGTTACGCGATTCGGTTTATGCCGATGATTTTTCGACAAGCAAAAACCTGAAGTTGTGGCAGTGGGATTTAACGAAACCCCAGCCCGCACTTAGTGTCCAAAAAGGAACGATAACCGTAGAGGCATCCGCCGATGGAATTGCCTTTGCCGGAATGAGCCCCAAAACCGGAAATTATTCGTTTGAAGCAGAACCCGCTGAGAAAACAGCCACATTAAGCGGCATTGGCGTTTACGGAAATTCGAAAAACCTGTTGGCATTCGCGGCCAGCCGTTCCAACCTGGTCCTTTTTCAAATCAAAAACGGAATCAAAGAAACTCTGGCCGAAATTCCGGTTCCTGAAAATGCAGCGGTTTCGCTAAAGCTTAAAGCCACGCATGGCCGCATGTACCAGTTCTACTACACCACCGATCAGAAAAACTGGCTACCGGTAAAAGTGCAAAACGACTATTCGGTCGATACCAGCTTCCTGCCTCAATGGGGAGTTGCCATGCGAACCGGAATCGTTGTTGATGGAAAAGCAGGCGAATCAGGCACGTTCTCTTCCGTCAAAATGAGTTATAAATTTCCTGAATAAAACCAACTAAAAATAAATAACCATGAGATTCATTCCATCAATCCGCAAGTTCGGCCTTTCGCTCATGCTTTGCGGAATTGCAGCCGGAGTTTCGGCGCAAAAGCAGCCGGTTGACTATGTCAATCCGTATATCGGGAGCATCAGCCATTTGCTGGTCCCAACTTTTCCCACCGTTCATCTGCCCAACAGTTTGTTGCGGGTTTATCCCAACCGCAGCGATTATACCGGCGATTTGCTGAAAGGGTTGCCCGTGCTGGTAGCCACCCACCGCGAAGGTTCAATCTTTGGCCTCAGCCCGTTCCAGGGCGATGAACAAAAGCTGAAACCCATCATTTCATTCAGCTACGACCAGGAAAAGCTGACACCTTATTCGTATTCGGTTTACCTCGACGAGCAGCAAACCGAAGTACGTTTTGGCCTGTCGCACCAGTCGGCGTTGTACGAATTTGATTTCAGGCCAGAGAATCCATCGTATCTGGTGGTGACTTCCGGAAACGGGGCGCTGAAATGGGACGGGAAAGCTGTTGCCGGATTTCAACAGATTGCAAACAATACCCGCGTTTTCATTTACCTGAAACCGGATCAGGCTCCGGAAAGCAGTTCCGTACTTCAGGACAATAAACTGGCAGGCGGGGCTGAGGCTTCAGGAAAAAATGCCAGTGTTGTGCTGAAATTCGGGAAAGGCACTAAAACAGTCCGCGTGCGCTACGGAATTTCGTTTATCGACGAAGCCCAGGCACAAAAAAACCTGGAACGCGAAGTAGCAGGCGCCGATTTAAAAACGCTTCAGGAAAAAGGACGCCAAATCTGGAACGAATCGCTGGGTAAAATTGCCGTGAGCGGAAACTCCGATAATGAAAAGTCGATTTTCTACACTTCGCTTTACCGCACTTTCGAACGGCCGGTGTGCATTTCGGAAGACGGCCGCTATTACAGCGCCTTCGACCACAAGGTGCACAGCGACAACGGAACACCTTTTTTCACCGACGACTGGATCTGGGATTCGTACCGCGCACACCACCCGCTGCGCATTTTGCTCGATCCTGAAAAAGAAGAAAATATTCTGAATTCGTTTGTTCGAATGACCGAGCAGATGGAACGTCCTTGGTGGCCAACTTTCCCCGATGTGGCAGGCGATGGCCGTAAAATGAATTCCAATCATGGGGTGGCTTCGGTCATTGATGCCCACCGCAAAGGCTTAAAAGGTTTCGACCTGGAAAAAGCTTACCTGGCCTGCAAAGGAGCTATTACCGAAAAAACCCTGTCGCCGTGGTCGGGCAAACCAGCCGGTAAACTCGATCAGTTTTACAAAGATCACGGGTACATTCCGGCGCTGAAAGTGGGCGAAAAGGAAACCAATCCGGAAGTACACGGCTTTGAGAAGCGCCAGCCGGTGGCGGTCACCCTCGGAACGGCCTATGACGAATGGTGTTTGTCGCAACTTGCCAAAGATCTCGGGAAAACGGATGATTACCGGCATTTCCTGAAACAATCTTACAATTACCGCAACCTGTTCCATCCAGAAACCGGTTTCTTTCACCCGAAAGACAGCGATGGAAAATTTATTGAGCCGTTCGATTATGTTTTTTCAGGCGGAATTGGCGCACGCGATTATTACGACGAAAACAACGCCTGGACGTACCGCTGGGATGTGCAGCACAATGTGAAAGACCTGATCAGCTTAACCGGCGGCTCCGAAAAATTTGTGTCGGCACTGGATGAGATGTTTGCCGCCCCGCTGGGAAAAAGCAAATACGGCTTTTATGCCCAGCTACCCGACCAAACCGGAAATGTGGGCCAGTTTACTATGGCCAACGAACCTTCGCTGCACATTCCGTACTTGTACAATTATGCCGGCCAGCCCTGGAAAACGCAAAAACGCATCCGCGCCCTGCTCAACCAGTGGTTCCGCAACGATTTAATGGGGATTCCCGGCGATGAAGACGGCGGCGGGCTGACATCATTTGTGGTGTTCTCGTACATGGGTTTTTACCCGGTAACTCCCGGAATGCCTGTTTACAACATTGGCAGCCCGATGTTCGACAAGGTAAAAATGGATTTGGGTAACGGTAAATTCTTTGAGGTGGAAGCTGTTAACAATTCAGCCGAAAACAAATACATCCAATCGGCCACACTGAACGGAAAAACCTGGAGCAAACCCTGGTTCCCGCACACCGAGCTGATTTCGGGAGGGAAACTGGTCCTGCAAATGGGGTCAAAAGCGAACCGTAACTGGGGCGCTTCGGTGAACGATGCACCACCTTCAGCCGAAAAAATGGAATAACCGTTGCATGTCGTGTTTTTGTATTCGCTCATTACAAACCGTTTAAACATCAACCAAACCTAAATACCATGATCAGATTTTCAGCATTTCTAATTTGTATTGTTTTATGGGTTGGCCAAGTCAGGGCTCAATCCAAAGTAGTTCCTGTTGCCAACGACCACTTGTCGGCTGCAAAAGCAGTAAAAATCAACGGCTTTGTCGGCCAGAAACTCGATGCATCATACGCCAATCGTATTCTGAAACAAGATGTTAACCGATTGGTTGCCCCGTTTAATAACCGTACCGAAACCAGTTGCTGGCAAAGCGAATTCTGGGGGAAATGGTTCACCTCAGCCGTTTTGGCGTATCGCTACAAACCGGAGCCGCAGTTGAAAAAAATGCTCGATCAGGCGGTCGACGGGTTAATTGCAACACAAACTCCGGATGGCTACATCGGAAACTATGCCGACGACAAACACCTGCAGGCATGGGACATTTGGGGCCGGAAATATTGCATGCTCGGCTTGCTGGCCTACTACGATTTAACCCGCGACGCAAAACCACTTCAAGCCGCCGCTAAAATTGCCGATCACCTGATGAACGAATTGAAAGACCGGAATCTGTTAATCGTGAAACTGGGCAATCACCGTGGAATGGCTGCTTCGTCGGTTCTGGAACCCATTTGCCAGCTTTATTCCCGCTCAGGCGATAAAAAATACCTGGCTTTTGCCGAAGAAATTGTCCGCCAGTGGGAAACACCTGATGGCCCGCAACTGATTTCGAAGTCAAACCTTCCGGTTGCCGAACGTTTTCCAAAACCCGAAAAAAACTGGTACGGCTGGGAACAGGGACAAAAAGCCTACGAAATGATGTCGTGCTACGAAGGACTGTTGGAACTGTACCGGCTAACGGGAAAACCCGAATACAAAGCCGCCGTTGAAAAAACCTGGGAGAACATCCGCGAAAGTGAAATCAATGTCGCCGGATCAGGTTCGTCAGTCGAATGCTGGTTTCACGGAAACGAACATCAGGACCATCCGGTCTATCATTATCAGGAAACCTGCGTAACCGCCACATGGATCAAACTTTGTCAGCAAATGCTGCGCTTAACAGGCGAAACTAAATATGCCGACGCCATTGAGCAAACCTACTATAATGCACTGCTGGGATCGATGAAAGCCGATGGTTCCGACTGGGCCAAATATACTCCGCTTACGGGCCAGCGCCTCGATGGAACCGAGCAGTGCGGAATGGGCCTGAACTGCTGCACAGCCAGCGGACCCCGGGGTTTGTTTACTTTCCCGCTGACTGCAGTGATGACCAGCAAAAACGGAGTCCAGGTAAACTTTTATGCCGACGGAACTTACTCGCTGCAAACTCCGGGCAAACAAAAACTGGAACTGACGCAGGAAACAAATTATCCTGAAAGCGGTAAAATCAGGATCAGGCTGCAATTGCCAAAATCCGAAAGTATGGCAATATCTTTCCGAATTCCGGAGTGGAGCGTTCAATCGACACTTAAGGTCAACGGCGAAATGGCTGGCGATGCAGTTTCAGGAAAGAACGCCGTGGTTCAGCGATCGTGGAAATCGGACGACGAAATTGAAATCAACCTCGACATGCGCGGGCGGTTGGTCCGTATGGGTGAAAGTCCTGAAAGCATCGCCATCATGCGGGGTCCGGTGCTGCTGGCCCGCGATGCCCGGCTGGCTCAAAATGATTTGGAAGCAGTGATCAGTCCACTGACGGCGAAAGACGGATTCTTTGAATTGACGCCGGTTCAGGCTAAAAATCAGGAGATTTGGATGGCCTTTGAAGGTTCGTTTATGCCCGAATCTTATGCCGAAGCAGGCGCGAAACCCGTGAAAGTTATCCTTTGCGACTACGCTTCGGCAGGTAATTCCGGCGAAAGTCATCCGTTCTTCAAAGTTTGGTTGCCGCAATTGTACGACACCCGAAAAGCAAAAAAATAAACCGCTGAAAATGACAAAGGCCTTCATTTTTCATGAAGGCCTTTGTTTTGACCTGAGCCACCTTACAATTATTCGTGAAAAACGAAAATCGGGGTTTTCGTGTGCAAAACCAGCTTGCGGGCAATTCCCGGGTTAAACAGGCGGGTCAGCATATTCCGGCGGTGCGTCGTCAGGGCCAGAACATCGATGTTATTCTCCTGAATAAAACGATCGATGGCTTTGGGCAGATCTTTATCGTGTATCAAACGGCAGTCAAAACCGGCGTACGGATATTTTTCGATCAGCGCTTCGCGCATCCCTTCGAGCATAGCTTCATCCAAACCACCGTTATTTCCTCCATTTACATGCAGACAAATCACTTTTGTTTCAAACGGTTTCATCAGTTTCAACAGTTTGTCCATGGCCACAAAATCGTGCGCCTCGAAGTTGGTCGCATAAACCACGGTTTTAAAGTTCTTCAGCCAATCGTCTGACGTCGATTCGGGAATAGCCAAAACCGGAACCCGTGTGTTGAAAATGACACTGGCCGTGGTACTTCCCAGAAAATCGCCTTTTTCGGCATCGCCACCCCTCACACCCATCACAATGAGTTTGGGCGGATGAACCTGCGTATACGAAATGATATCATCTTCGGCTTCCCCCACTTTGACGATGTATTCGGGCGCGGCTTTTTTCCAGCGGTGGTAATCAATACGTGCAGTTAGATCGTTTAAAAATGTTTCGAATTTTTTGCTGGTCGCCTTCTCTGTCATTTCGTAATTCAGGAAAAGTGCCGAATCATAAACAATCACATCGGAATAGGGAATGGTCAGGAATTCAGGACGCGGACTGGAATGGTACAGTACCATTTTAGACTCCAGCTTTTCGGCAATATCGAAACCCACCAGCGCAGCCTTGAGCGAATAAGTCGAAAAATCGATGGGAACCAATACATAGTTTTCGCGTTTGCTGTCGTCGTTGTAGGTTTTCCCCAACATTTTTTCCAGGATCGGGAAGGCCTGGCGCGCATCCTGCTCGCGAACACGAATCTGCACTCCGGTATCCATTGCATCCTGAAGGAAATCAACATTCTCAAGCAAACAATCAATACCATCTGCTTCCAGCAGCGACCTCAAAATTTCAGCCTTCGGATAAGGCAACGATGCAAGGGTAATCAGTTTGTCGTCCATGGCACCCGGATTTTAGGTTATCTTTTTATCCCTGATTCGGAAAAGCTACTTTAAGGGTTACCAAAACCAGCAGATTTTTTTCGCCCGTAGTTATGTTTTTCGACTCAAACTTCCGTCAGATCAACAGCATTTTGTATCTTCCACCGCTAAATTCCTGACTGAACTAACTTGATGAGCCTCAAACGATACTTTTTCAACCTGATTTTGCTTTGCCTATTTCCCTGGCAACTGCTTTCATCCGAAAAACTGGTCATTTCTGAATTCATGGCTGTGAACAGCCACAGCATTCAGGACGAAGACAAAGAATATTCCGACTGGATAGAAATTGAGAATACCGGAACCACATCAATTAGCCTGAAAGGCGTTTTTCTGACCGACAATCCGCAAAACCTGGCCAAATGGAAATTCCCGGATGTAAAACTCGATGCCGGAAAATTCCTGATCGTTTTTGCTTCGGAGAAAAACCGGATTGATCCGGCCAAAACGCTTCACACCAATTTTAAATTATCGGGGTCGGGCGAATTTCTGGCGCTGGTTTCAGCCGACGGCAAAACCATTCTCAGTTCGTTTGCTCCGCAATTTCCGGTTCAGGAAGAAGATGTTTCGTATGGCTTTTACAACGGGCAGGCCGTGTATTTCGACCAACCTACGCCGGGGGCTGCCAACGCTCCAACCAGCAAAGTGCAGATGCCCGTTTTCAGCAAGAAGCGCGGGTATTATACTTCACCTTTTGAAGTAACTATTCAAACACCCGATGCCGATGCTCAAATTTATTACACCACCAACGGCATTCGCCCGACACCGCAAAAAGGCACATTATATTCGGGTCCGGTTCGCATCCAAACCACTACCCCACTCAGTGCCATTGCTGTCAAAAACGGAGCCATCAGTTCAGTGGTTAGTCATACCTACTTTTTTACCGATAGTATCCTGAAACAAAATAACCATCCGGTGGGCTATCCGGATAAATGGGGCGCTTTCGAAACCATCTCCGGTATTGCCCCGGCCGATTATGAAATGGACCCCGAGATCTGCAACAATCCAACCTACAAAACTCAGCTGATTACTGCATTTCAGGATTTGCCCAGCGTTTCGATTGTAACCGATCCCGACAATATTTTCTCGCACAGCACCGATCCCGAAACCGGTGGAATTTACATTTACACCTGCTCGACCGGGAAAGGTGTTGGACTGGATTGGGAACGCCCGGCCTCGGTCGAATATTTCGATCCCAAATCGCAGGATTGGTTTCAGATCAATTGTGCCCTGCAAATTCACGGCGGACAAAGCCGTGTTCCGGAGAAAACGCCCAAACATTCGTTCAGAATTGAATTTAAA
This sequence comes from uncultured Odoribacter sp., assembly GCA_964422425.1. GTDB lineage: Bacteria > Bacteroidota > Bacteroidia > Bacteroidales > Prolixibacteraceae > Aquipluma. The sequence continues at coordinate 22,855 of CAYRBM010000007.1, read as the reverse complement.
ACGAAGTATGGTCCATCCAAACTCGACTTTCCACTGTTCAGCGAACCCGACGCTACCACCCGCTTCAATTCGGTTATTTTCAGGGCCAACTTCGGCTACACCTGGTTGCACTGGAGCCCCACCGAACGCAAAGCGCCCAAATACGTTCAGGATAGCTGGGGAAAAGATACCCAACTTGCCCTGGGTCATGCTTCGGCTCACAACAAGTTTGTGCATTTATTCCTGAACGGCATTTACTGGGGAATGTACAATGCCTGCGAGCGTTTGGACGAAAATTTTATGGGTACTTACCTGAAAGGAAAATCGGAGGATTTTGATGTAATTAAAGATTACGCCGAAGTTTCGAACGGCACCATTACCGCCTGGAACAACATGATGGCCATGGCCAACAGCGGATTGGCATCGATGGCAGCCTACCAGAAAATTCAAGGGAACAACCCCGACGGCAGCCGAAACCTCACTTTTGAACCATACCTCGATGTGGATAACCTGATCGACTACATCCTGATGAATTTTTACGCCGGAAACAACGACTGGGACCACCACAACTGGGTGGCTGCCCGAAACCGGGTGGAGCCGGAAAAAGGATTCCGGTTTTTTAGCTGGGATGCCGAGCACCTGTTTACCAACGCCACCCTCGATGTAACCAGAGAAGACAATGCCAACTGCCCCAGCCACTTATTTACCAAACTGAAAGACAATTCGGATTTCCGCATGAGAGTGGCCGACCGGATCCAGAAACTGTTTTTCGGCGATGGACTACTCACGCCGCAATCGTCGGCAGCCCGCTACCTGAAACGAACCAAAGAAATTGAGAAAGCGATTTTATGCGAGTCGGCCCGCTGGGGCGATTACCGCCGCGATGTTCATTCGCGCGACAACGACAACGATTTATATACTCCCGAAAAGTACTGGGTGAAAACGTTGGAATGGCTGACCAAAACTTACTTTCCGCAGCGAACCGATCTCGTTGTGAACCAGCTGCGTTTATCCGGACTTTATCCCTGGATAAACGCTCCGGTATTTACACACCAGGGCGGTCAAATACTGATGGAAACCGATTTGGGAATGACGGCCTCCACCGGAACTATTTACTACACGGTTGATGGAACGGATCCACGCGCGGCAGGCGGTGGGGTGGCCAAAAGCGGTGTTTATTCGTACCAGTCGCCGGTGAAAATTAACGGAAACGGAACCGTAAAAGCACGCGCCAAAGACGGAGCCCGCTGGTCGGCATTAACCGAAGCAACCTTTAGTTTTCCGGATTCGACATTGGTGCTGACAGCTGGTTTCGGAACCAAAAAGGGCACTGGAAACTTCCCGAATCCGTTTACCACCGAAACCAATATTTTCTTCAATCTCGATAAAGCTTCGCAGGTTAAAATCTCGGTTTATAATCTTCAGGGAAAATTGATTGAAACAATTTTCGAGGGCAAACTAAGCGCCGGAACGCAATACCGAAGCTGGATTCCCCGTGGTCAGGAAAAAGGAATTTACCTGTATAAAGTGGAGGCCGACGGAAAAACGGATTCGGGGAAGATGGTGTACCTCAAAAACTAACTCCCAATGTCAGGCTGATTTAGTGAATCGTTTGATTGACCCAGAATTACAGCCCAACAGTCAGATACATTTCTATATTTCCCGACGCAACCTTTTTAAAACTTCTTGCGTCTAGGAAATATCAATGTTCAAAAAACTGCACTTATGAGAAAACTTCTACTTTTTGCGTTGATGTTATCGGGACTGATAACCAACGCTCAAATTATTGTTCCCGGAAGCAGTTGCAAAGCCCAGTTTAAACACGAGGTGAATACTCAGATCATGACCCTGGTTCCGGCTACAGCCATTAATTTTTACGATCGATCCGAAGGCAAGGTGAAAGAATGGTATTGGGATTTTGGCGATGGAAATACCAGCCGCGAACAAAACCCGCTTTATATTTTCAATCATCCGGTTATTTCTCCGAATGTAAAAATCAGTCCTTACCGCACAGTAAGTCTTACCATCCTGACCGATGATGGATGCAAAAGCTTTTATTCCGAAGTGATTAACATTATGGACGGGACGACCTATACCGGAGCCGTTTGCAGTGCCCGGTTTAAATACTACCAGGCTGCCTATGATTCAATCAACGGAACAGCCACCATTCAGTTGACCAATCTTGCGGAAGGCTCCGATCTGCAATACCTGTGGCAATTCGGCGACGGAAAAACCAGCACCGAAAAAGAGCCCAAAGTGACATTCGACATCAAGCAAACCGAACGCAAAGTTTGCCTCACTGTGACCGGAAAAGACAATTGCACCGATACATTCTGCGATGCGGTTTACATCACCGATCCCAACAAACCGGTGATCGAGCCGGTTGAATGCTACACCGGATTTGGCTACAATGTGAACCTCAACATCAAAACTTTTGCACCGGCACTCGTGCTCGACTTTTATTCGAAAGCTTCGCCCGAAGCCGTTGAATGGAAATGGGATTTTGGCGACGGAACAACCAGCGCTGAACCCAACCCTACACACATTTTCAACCTGCCTTTAACCAGCAATCCGCTTATCGATCCGAATCCATTCCGCAAGGTTTGCCTCACCGTGAAAACCAAATCAGGATGCACGACTTCGTATTGCGAAACCATTGATCTTTACATGAAAACCACCCCGCCAACCGACCCGGGTTATCAGTGCCATGCGTGGTTTAAATATTACCGGCCAACCGATATCATTACCATTCCTGAAGTTGTTCCGTTCAAGCTGATTGATGTTTCGGAAGGGAAAGTCGAAAAACGTCTGTGGCTATTCGAAGACGGTAAAACCAGCACCGAAGCCGAACCTTTGGTAACTTTCGACTTTCAGAAACCAACTCAAAAAGTTTGCCTCACCATAACCACTGCCGACGGATGTTCGAGTACCTGGTGTGAAACAATCTATGTAACCACACCCAAAGTGGACACCGTTTATACCGGAAAACAACCTTTGAATGGTTACCACATGCGCTACAAATCGAGTTTTCCGATCCAGGTTTCATCTTGCCAGGGCTACGCTATGGCCCAGGTTTACAAAGGAGATTCGATCGTAAAAGCCGATAAATATATGTGGTCAACCGGCACTGAAGGACAGGAAGTAAAGGGACTTTGCCCCACCCGCACCTACACGGTAAAAGCTGTGGTTGCCGACGGAACAGTTGTTTCGGGTTCGTTTATCCTGAATTCGGACGGAACGGTTACTGAAATTCCGGGCAACTGGACGCTTACAGGATCACGCGATGAATGGAAGATTGCCTACGATTTGGCTAACCCGAATTACACGGTTGAATGGCGCCTTTGCGATGGAACATTTGTGAAAAGCGATACCATTCCGTTAAATGCCATCAACTGCGGATCGGCACAATCGAACCTGATTTTGAAAGATGCTACTGGGAATATAGTTTATACCGAAAATATTTCTCTGAAAACATTGGCAACACTCATTGATCCGATTAAATCTGAATCGACTATTCAGGTGTTCCCAAATCCGGTGAACGATGTGCTCAATATTCAATATTCTGGCAATCGCTTAAAAGAAATGCAGATTGAAATTGCCGATATTTCCGGGAAAATAGTATCGTCTCAAAAATTATTTAATGTGGAATCAGGGCAGCAGATTAGTTTAAATGTCAATATGCTAGGTAAGGGAATTTATGTTTGCCGCCTGAGTTCAGGCCAACAACTGATCGATACCAGAAAATTCAGCAAATAAAGTCACTTCAAACAATTCAATATTCAGAAATGCAAATACCCGTGCGGCAAAGGCTACACGGGTATTTTATTTTGAAATCGGTTGATCTATTTCTTGAATTCCACTTTTAAAGCGACAACTTGCCAATCGGGTAATTTCGAAGGCTGATTAATCACCAAAGCATCGCCTTCCTGTTTCCAGCTTAATTTTTCCTTGCAGCCCAGCATTTTTACCGACGAAACGGTTTTGCCGCACAATTTTGAGTTTTTCCCCAGCGAAGTGATTTGAATGCCATTCGTGGGTTTCATCATACAAAAGGCATAAACTGTTTCGCCCTTCGAGGTGAAACGAATATCACCTGCTTCGTACGGACGAACATCTTTTACCCCGCCAAAATGACCCTTTTCCTGATTTTTCACCATACCAGGGCCTTCGCCATATACTTTCCACGGCCGTGTTTCATAAATTCCCTCTCCGTTGGCCGGAATCCAAGCTGCAATTTCATCCAGAATATTTAATACATCCTGTTCCAGATCGCCTTCCGGAGTTTGAACCACGTTTAAAAGCAGGTTTCCGTTTTTGCTGACAATGTCAATTAACATTTGGATCACTTCGGTTCCGGTCATGTACTTTTGGCCCGTGCGATAATACCAGTCGCCAATAGAAGTGTCGGTTTGCCACGGAAATGGACTGATGGAATCCAGCGCGCCGCGTTCCACATCCTGCACCCAACGACCCTGCGACGGACGTAATTTGCAGTTGTAAACCGCTTCGAGTTTACCTTTATTTTTTGCCATATCCTGATTGTAGTAATGGGCCAGCATGGTGCGGCCAATCTCACCAAACGGTAATTCGCTGTCGGAATAAAGCAGGTCGGGCTGATAAAGGTCGATGAGTTCGGTAATTTTACCCAGCCAGTCTTTCTGGTTTTCGAGGTTGTTGGTTAGCCATCCAAAATCATCGTCGGCTGTTTTGGGATGGTACAAATCCTGATATTCGGGATTAGCTCCATCATAAGGTACTCCGGCTAACGGGCCGGTTGGGTCGGACCGGTGACTGGGTTGAAACCAGGTATAACTGGCCGCCAGGTGCTCGGAAACCCCAAAACGTAATCCTTCCTTTTTGGCGGCATCCTGCCAAAGCTTGACGACATCTTTCTTAGGCCCCATATTCACAGAATTCCATTTGTGAATTTTTGAATTCCAAAGAAAGAAATGATCGTGATGGGTTGCCATGCTCACAAAATAACGGGCACCCACTTTCTTGTACAACGCCATCAGTTTTTCCGGATCCCAGCGTTCGGCTTTCCAAAGTGGAATAATGTCTTTGTAGCCAAATTTGGTCGGATGGCCGTAATGCTCAACATGATAAAGGTATTCGCGGATCGGTTTTCCGGTTGGCTTGTTAATTCTGCGATCAAAAATATCTGATTCGTACATTTTTCGTGCATACCAGTCGCCCTGACGCGGAACAGCCTGTGGACCCCAGTGCGACCAAATTCCAAACTTGGCATCGCGGAACCATTCGGGATACTGGTACTGTTTAAACGACTCGTCGGTAGTTGTAAACTGTTTGGGCAATTCTTTCTTCGGCTGAGCCGAAACGGCCAACGCAGCAAATAAAATGCCGATCAACCACATCTTTTTTTTCAGGTTTGATTTCATCTGTTAATAATTTGTTTTTTAATTGCCAGATGGAACTCGCCATTACTGTCATACTCCTGTGCGTCTGGCCTTAGGCGATATGGCTCGTTTCATAGGTTTAAAGTTTAGGCCTCCCATGCAGCCTCCCCCTACCCCTCCAAAGGAGGGGAGAAGCGTAATGGTATGCTTAGATTAAGTTTATAACAAAATAAGAATTAAAATCTTTTCTGTTCAGAACCTGTGGTCTTCCAAAGTCTATCACGCCTGAGGCAAGAAGATTTAGAGGGGCTTTCTTACAGGTACTGATCCAGTTTTCGTTTGGCGATTTCACCGACCACTGCCTTGATATCTTCGGCCCGGTCGCGCTTGCACACCAAAATGGTATCGCCTTCCTGAACAACAATCACATCATCCATTCCAACCACCGCCACCAGACTGTTGGGAGCATAGACGTATGAATTTTTGGTGTCGATTAAAACCACTTCTCCGGCACTGGCATTCTGGTTTTCATCTTTTCGCTGATCGTATTTATACACTTCTTCCCAGCTTCCAAGGTCGTTCCACACGAAATCGCCCTGAACCAGAAAAACGTTCGATGCCTTTTCCAGAATCCCGTAGTCGATGGAAATCGATTCAACCTGCCGGTAAATCTGGTCGAGAGTGGTCTCAAAATTTTCGGTTCCCATTTCTGCTTTAATTCGCAGCAAATCGGCATACAATGCCGGTGCAAATTGCTGAACAGCATTCAGGAAAACCGAAACCTTGAACACAAAAATCCCGCTGTTCCAGAAAAATCCGCCCTGTTTCATGTAACCGGTTGCCACTTCAACATTGGGTTTTTCGACAAACCGGCTGACGGCAAACGACCGGATGCTTTGCCCGATCTGAATTTCATTGGCTGTTTGCACATAGCCGTAGCCTGTTGCCGGATATTTGGGGGTAATCCCGATGGTAACAATTCCGTCTTTTTGTTCCGCGATCAACGCAGCCGATTCGATACACTGCTGAAACAATTGGTTGTTCTGAATCAGATGATCCGACGGCGATACAATCATCACTCCATTCGCATCTTTTTCGGCAATAAATAAAGCGGCCAAACCTATCGCCGGAAGTGTATTTTTTCCAACCGGTTCAAAAATCAGGTTAGATTTGGGCAGGTTGACGGTTTGCGACTCCAAAACGGCCTGCTGACTTTTGGCCGAAACCACAAAAATGGATTCTTCCGGTATAAAATTGGCAAACCGCTGCACCGATTCCTGAATCAGCGACTGATCACCAAAAAGGCTTAAATATTGTTTGGGTTTGGCAACCCGGCTGCGTGGCCAGAAACGTGTGCCGGAACCACCGGCCATAATCAGGCAATAGTTGTTGCTCATCTTTCAGAATTTTTATAAATATCAAAAGTAAAACTAAAGATTTACGATTAGACCATTTACTATTTACAAATAGTTTCCATTCCTCATTCAAATCGTAAATGGTAAATCAATAAATAGTAAATGGATTCAGTATTTTACTTTGATTTTCATCGCGCCCGGAATTTCGGTTTCGGATGCCACAATCACGTATCCGCCACCACTTCCGGAGGTAATGGCACCCGGATAATTGGGAAACCATTTGCTCTCCATTTCTTCGGAAATCCATTCAGGAACGGTGTAGGGAAGCATTTTTTCCCACGACAAAAAAGTTTGTTTCATTCCTTCGCCCAGCTTATTCACGTTGCGCTCTACAATTCCCTGCCAGCACAAATCGGCCGAAGCGCCCAGCTCTTTGACATTTTCGAGGGTCAGGTATTTTTCAACCAGAGGATTGTATCCCTCCGGACGTGGTTCGAGCGGAATGAGGTGCAGCACGTTCGAAAGCCAGTCGCAGGTATCGGCATCAACCGCCGATTCAATATGAGCGGGCCAGTATTTTCCATCGTAATCCAGACGATTGGCACCGGGCATTAAAATTCCCAGCTGGTCCTGCGAGCCCGAAACATACTCACATCCGGGAGGATTTTCGGCACCAAACAGCAACTGTGCATTGCGCACCGGATCGCCTTCCGGGACTTTTCCGCCCCACAATTCGGTGGCAATTTTGCGCGAACTGGTAGCCATTCCCGAGCGATCGTTAAACTCGTAATCAGGCCAGATTTGAGCCACTACACATGGCCCTGGATAAATCTCGGAAACCCACGGCTGATCCATCCAACCACCGGCCAGGCAAAGACGGTATGGAAATTTCAGGTCTTTTTTTGATTGCGAACTCGACCGGGCTGGCAATCCTTCCTCAGGAATACGTTCCAAAACAATCAGTTCAACATTGTTTTCGTCGCAGATGCGCTTCTTGCCCTCGGTATAGCCGTCGGAATTCACCACGAAACAATCGGGTTTAATGCGCTTCATGTCTTCTTCAAAATCGAGCATTCCCATTCCAGAGGAAACGAAAGCTTCGGTCACGAATTTTACGGCGCCTACCATGTAAACCCGCTCTTCCTGCGAAAAATAAGGGCGTTTACCTTTCAGCCTGAACAGGTTTTCGTCCTGCCCCACACTGACGTAAAGTCTACCATATTGCGCAGCGGTTTTGAAAAACGCCACGTGCCCCGCGTGAAGCAGATCGTAGCATCCGCTAACGAGTACTTTTTTATCACTCATAAACTTAACTGAAAATGAACTATCTCAATAAACTAACAGAGATAGAAAATGGTCATTAGTCATTAGAAAATCCTTGTTGGTGCGATTCCTAATGACTAATGACTTTTTCTGATCTATTTTATTCCTCCGGAAACCATTTGGGTGCGAATCCAATCGTAGGTTTCTTTCATCCCTTTTGCGAGTGGCAACGATGGTTCCCATTTCAGCAAATCCAGAATCATGGTATTATCGCTGTTGCGTCCGCGAACACCTTTCGGGGCATCCAGATCGTATGTGCGTTTCAGCTTTATTCCGGCAATTTTTTCCACGATGTCAACCAGTTGATTGATGGAAACCATTTCGCTGCTTCCGAGATTGATCGGCTCAATAATGTCGCTGTACATGATTTTCAGGATACCTTCGACACAGTCAGTGATGTACATAAATGAGCGGGTTTGCTCGCCGTCGCCCCAAATGTTAATTTCATCTTTTCCGTACAATTCGGCCTCCAACACCTTGCGGCACATAGCAGCAGGCGCTTTTTCGCGGCCGCCATCCCAGGTTCCGTGCGGACCGTAAACATTGTGGAAACGGGCAACGCGGGTGTTGATCCCGTAATCTTCGCGGAAGTGACGGCACATGCGTTCTGAGAATAATTTTTCCCATCCATAGCCGTCTTCTGCTTGCGCCGGATAAGCGTCAGATTCCTTCAGACCCGGATTATCAGTGTCCTGTTGTTTTTCACCGTTATAAACACAGGCCGACGACGCGTAAAAGAAACGATCGATTCCCAAATCTTTGGCAGCCATCAACAGGTGTGTGTTGATTAAAACGCTCAGCATACATTCGGCTTTGTGGGTTTCGATGAAACCCATTCCACCCATATCGGCAGCCAGGTTAAATACTTCGTTGTACCCGTTTAATGCGGTGTAACAATTTTCTTTGCTGTTCAAATCCAACACAAGGTTATCAATGTCGGCGTGAACCTGATACCATTGGTTCAACGGTTTTTTGTCCACCGCGCGAACATCATTACCCATGTCTTTCAGTTTTCTGGCTAAATGGCCACCGATAAAACCACCGGCTCCGGCTACTACAATTCTTTTCATTTTTTTATCTTTTAATGGTTAAATTTCTTTCAATTTCTGATGATATCCATGCAAAGATCGGCATAAAAAAATCCTGTACAACACGCTGAAATAGCCGGATTTGGTGCAAAGGTTTGCGCAAAGGTTTGCGGGTATAAAAAAATGTTAAGGAACATGAAAAATAGAATGAAGGATTGATTGACGGAAGGAATGAAGGACTGATAGGTTGATTGAGTGAAATTGGAGTTAGCTGGTTCTTTGAAAACCGCGACTGTTTATTGTGAACTACTAAATTCTGATAGACTGTTTAAAATTTCCCGTAGGGAAAATCTATCGGTAGAAATGTCAAATAATAACCGTTGTTTTGTCCCGTACGGGACAACAGAGGTACCATTTTTATTGATTCTACCGAGCTATTGTTCCTAACGGAACACAAAAACTAAATTTAAACAGTTTCTGAATATTCTCTTAGATTTGTATAGGCAATTTCAGATGAGAAACGATGCAAAAAGGCAAAAGACATATTTCGCTGAAAGATTTGGCACAGCAGATCGGAGTTTCTATTTCGACAGTCTCGCGGGCGCTGAACAATCATCCGGATATATCGCCGGAAGTGACCCAAAAAATTCAGAAACTGGCTGCCGAAATGAACTACACCCCGAACCCGCTGGCCATGGGCTTGCTCAAACAGGCCACGAGAATGATTGGTGTGATTGTTCCTGATCTGGTTACGCATTTTTATTCGTCGATTATTTCGGGAATTGAGCAGGTTGCCGAAGAAAAAGGATATTATATCCTGATTGCCTCGTCGAACGAAAATCTCCAAAAAGAAATTAAAGCGGTTGAAAACCTTTTAAAAACAAGGGTTGAAGGGCTGATTGTTTGTCTGAGCCAGGAGACCAAAACTTTTGTTCATTTCGATAGGCTGATCAATAACAATATTCCACTGGTGTTTTTCGACCGGGTTTGCCGTACCGGTGAAGTTCCATCGGTAGTGGTTGATAATGTACATGCGGCCAAGAAAATTACCCGTCATTTCTACCAAAACGGTTGTCGACGGATTGCCTACATCGCCGGACCCGACCACCTGAACATATCCAAAGAACGCACAAACGGATATCTGGAAGGACTAAAAAGCTGCAAACTTGATTTCCGCCCCGAACTGCTTGAAAAGTGTAATCTCAGCACCAGCGAAGCCATTAAAGCCACGGCCCGGTTGCTTGATTTGCCCGAACGACCCGATGCCATCTTTGGCATTAACGACACGGTAGTTTTCGCAGCCATGAAAGAAATCAAAAGGCGCGGGCTTCGCATTCCTGAAGATGTTGCATTGGTAGGTTTTACCGACGAGTTTCATTCCACCGTGGTCGATCCGCCACTCACATCGATCACTCATCCAACTTTCGAGATTGGGCAGGAGGCTGCGAGATTGTTTTTTGAACAGGTTGAAAATTCGGGTTTTGCATCACGGCAGGTTGTGATGCAAACGCGGTTGATTGTCAGAAAATCATCGGTAAAAGAACGTTGAAATTCATCATTTCATTAAATTTTCAATTCAAAATAAATCGTAATTCATCAATATTCAGTAACTTTCATCAAAACTGAACACGGTGAAAAAATGATTACTTCCGCCCTGAAAGACCTCGCAGAACTACTTTTCCCTCGCCTTTGTGTTGTTTGCGGCGACCGCCTTATTGAGCAAGAACAATGGATTTGCCTGCACTGCCTTCATCACATTCCACGCACCAATTTCCATCTCGAACCGGACAATCCGGTTTCCAGATTATTTTATGGAAGAATTCAGATTGAACAGGCAACCGCGTTTTTTTACTTCAGTAAAGGCAGTAAATACCAAACCTTGCTGCACAACCTGAAATACAAAGGGATGAAAGAGTTGGGATTTGAAATAGGAAAACATTTTGCCCATGATTTGCTGCAATCGTCAGCATTTGCAACGGTTGACCTGATTTGTCCCGTCCCGTTGCACCCATCGAAAGAAAGGAAACGAGGCTACAACCAAAGCTGGTGGATTGCTTCTGGAATTGCCTCACAAATGCAAAAAGAACTTTCGGATACCGATCTGAAGCGAATTACGGCTACTGAAACACAAACGCGAAAATCGCGCTTCGCACGCTGGCAAAACGTGGAGGGTATTTTCCATTTGGCTAATCCTGAAAAATTCGCCGGAAAACATATTCTGTTGGTCGATGATGTTGTTACAACGGGCGCCACACTGGAAGCCTGTGTTCAGGAAATTCACGCAAAAATTGATGCCAAAGTGAGTGTGGCCACATTGGCTACAGCCTGAATTTTATTCGGAAGTTTCATTCAGCCGCTTCAAGCAGTTCATCAATGCCCGCGAAGTGTGGTAATTTCCTTTCCAGATTTGGGCTTTCAGGGCCAGCTTATCGTCGGGGTCTTTGTCAATTCCATTCGGATACCAGTCGCCGTGTTCATGATCAATCAGGTATTTGTCAATGTATTCCCACTCTTTCAGGAACAATGATTTATAGTTGAGCGGATCATTGGGGAACAACTGCGACATCATCAACAGCGAATTTAATCCTTCGGCCTGCGCCCACCAATTTTTGGTGTCTTTGATGATGGTCACCGTATCCTGACCTTTGAAATAGTAACCAGCTTCGTAAAAACCACCCAATTCTTTATCCCAGCCATTCCGGATGGAATGATCGACCATTTGTTTCGCTTTTCGCAGCGTGATTGTGTCGTTTTCCAAACCTGCAATTTCCGAAGCCTCCAGCATCAGGTAGGCAGTTTCCACATCGTGTCCAAACGAAATATGGTCGTGGTACCAGTTTTTCTTCCTGACTTCTTCGGCTGAATCGCGGTACGAAACCGGCGACAAATCTTCGTTCAGGAAAAGCTGCAAATAACCTTTGGGGTGAGCAATCCGGTCGCGAATCAGCGTAAGCATCATCAGCAACCGCTCTTTCACCAGCGGATCGGGCCAAACGCGGTATAACTCGGTAAATGCTTCGAGCAAGTGAATGGAGCCATTCTGATCTTTCGGAGGGACACTATTTAACCCACTTTTCAGCGGAGTTCCGTCGGCCTCCAAAAATTGAAAATACCCACCATATTGCGGATCGAAACTGTGCTGATCGAGCCAGACAAAAGCCTTTTTCGCCAGCGAGAGTGCCGCTGTGTCGCCTGAAGCACGCACAAAAGCAGCCAAACCATAAATGGCAAAAGCATTTCCGTAGGCTTCTTTAATTATCTGACCTGTTTTTCCTGATTTCAGTGCATTTCCTTCCCGATCCACCAGGTTAAAAAATCCACCGTTTTCGGAGTCCCACATTTTATCTTTCAGGAATTGAACCCCGTGGCGCGCAATTCTCAGGAAATATTCTTTTCGTTCGGGATAAAATTCTGCAACAGTTGAGCAGGTCCAAACATGCCGGCTTTGGGTGACAATCATCTTGTTTTGAGGACCGTGCATTTCCCATTTATAATCGAAATCACTCAGGAACCCGCCCGAAATGCTGTCGATGGTTCGGGGATACCAAACTTGGAGAATTCCCTTGCTCAGTGCGTCCGATAGTTGAGTGGCAATTTTCTGATCAGACGATTCAGCTTTTTTTTCAGGATGCACGCATGCCCACAACAAAATTAATATGGCCAGCGTAAAGGTTAGGTTTAGCTTCATTTTAGCTGGTCGGTTTAGCTATAAATCGAGACGATAAATTACGGTGGTGCTCAGCAAATTATTGAACTGATTACTCTTCCAGTACCAAAGCGGATCGCCCTTCTGCTTGCGGATCGGGATAAGCGAATAGGCACCCCGCAAATCAATGTATAAGCGGCGCGTCAGCTCAAACCGCCAACCCAACCATCCCTGAAGATCGATGGAGCTGAACGGCTTTTGATCCTCAGGAGGAAATTTCCCGTAGTCGTTAAACTCATTTCCACGCAACAAATATCCGGGAGAAATACCCAGCAAAAGCGAAATCCGGTCGTTGGTGCGAATACCCAGGTAAACAGGGAGATCGACGTAATTCAGCCGCATAACGTATTTAATCTGACCTTCAACAGCCAGCGAGTCGATGTTGCGGCTACCCTTTTGCATCAGTTTCAGTTCCATCCCGGCATAAATGGTTCGCGAAATATTGGTTTGGACATAGCCCCCAATAGCCAGCCCCGGCTTGTGATAGCCTTTGTACAAGTCGCCGTCAACCTGCGAAGCATTGAACCCGGCAATCAAACCACCCTCAAACCGCTGGGCAAACGTCAGTGTACCCATTGCGCAGCTTAGCAAAATCAGTAAAAAAAACCGTTTCATATCATTTGCTTTAGTTTTTCCTTCAATATTTCAACTCCTTTGCCTGCTTTTTCCTGAATGTAAATCACATTCCGAATATAAACCGACGGACGTTCGGGATCAATAACAAAAATCGGCGTTCCACTCTTCACATAATTGACCAGGCCCGCTGCCGGATAAACATTGAGCGAAGTACCAATCACCACCAGAATATCCGCCTCTTCCGTCAGAGGAATTGCTTCTTCCATCGCCGGAACAGCCTCGCCAAACCAAACGATGTGCGGGCGCAACTGACTGCTTTTGGCACACTTTTGCCCGAATTTCAATTCCCAGCCATCAATATCGTAAACCAACGATTCGTCCACCGAACTGCGTGCTTTTTTTAGTTCGCCATGCAGATGAAGCACCGTTTTACTGCCAGCCCGCTCGTGCAAATCGTCCACATTCTGGGTAATAATTTGCACATCAAAATCCCTTTCCAAATCGACCAGCCCGAGATGACCGGCATTGGGTTCACATTCGTACAATTGTTTGCGGCGATCGTTGTAAAACCGCATCACCAGCTCCGGATTGCGGCGCCAGGCTTCGGGAGTAGCCACTTCGGTCACATCATATTCTTCCCAAAGTCCGCCCATATCCCGAAAAGTGCGAATGCCGCTTTCCTGGCTCATTCCGGCTCCCGAAAGGATGACGAGTTTCTTTTTCATAAATCAAGGTTATTAAATAAACCACATAGACACATAGTGCACATAGATTTTTAAATTCTAAAGAGGGAGTTTTGTTCTTCAAATTTCATTATAGCAAATTACATTTTTTATGTGTTCTATGTGCCTATGTGGTTTCAAAGAATTATTCTATCTCCCGATCAGTTGCACGACGGAATCCATCCAGTTTCAGGCTTCCATCTTTATAGACATCAACGATGGTATAAGCGCTGTTTTCCGGTCCGTCTCCATCAACCACTGCATTGATCGAACAATAGTGAATGCCGTTGATCAGGCTGTACCGTTCCTCGTGAACATGCCCCTGAAAAACACAGCGCACATTTCCCGACTGTTCGAGGATTTGCCGAACTTCGGCAGCATTGCGTACCGCTTGTTTCACGTTTTTCGAGTCGTCGAGCATTTGGTGGATGAATATAATAACAGGCAATTTATTCTGAGCCAAATCGTCTTTTAACCAGGTTGTTTCTTCCGACGGAATCAAAGTGTCTTCCCAATGAAAATCGCCATGATCATACGGCTTTCCTTCGGTCGTAAAATTTCCGTCGAGAACGACCAGATGGAATCCTTTCAGGTTTAGCGAATAATAGCTTTTTGATTTCGGAATACCGGTATTTTCAACCCGTTCCAAAAACTGAGCTTTCGAAATGCTGTCCATATCATGATTCCCCAATACATGGTAGGTTGGCCCATTAAATTGCTGAAAAACCGATTCAATTTCCGCCAAGTATTTCAAGGTATTGGCTTCATTCGGAGTAGCGTCCATATCTTTAAAATCGCCCAGCTCGATGGCAAAATCCAGTTTTTCGCGGTTCATTTGGTCAATCGCTTCTCTCATTTTGACCAATGACTGGCGGTAATACCGGGTTCCAGCCTGTTCACGGTCGGCATAATGTACATCGGAAATCATTCCAAATCGCAAAACCGGCTTGTTACTCCTCCGGGCAAAAAGTACAGGAGATACCAACATCCCAGCAGTTGTTGTTGCGGCAAGCCCCAAAAATTTACGGCGCGAAAGATTCCAGTTGGCAGTCATAGATCAAAGGTTTTGGATGAATCAAATATATGAAATCCGCCCATCGGTTTTACTTGTAAGAATGACATTAAAAATAAGGGAATTTATCAGGCCAGGCTGAAAATACCGGGCTGAGATAATCTATCTTTGCATTCAAACATGCACCGATGAACACATCTATACAAAACCTTACATTCATTTTTGACAATAAGACCGACCAGATTCTGCTTTTCCAAAGTGCAGAAGAAGGGCCGTTAAAACGGAAGCATTCCGGGATTAAAGGTATTGCCGGTGTAACCGAAGACCTTAATCAGGCAGCTGTTCGGGTTGTCAGGGAAAGTAGCGGACTTCAGCTGCGCGAAGCAGTTCTCCGCGGTGTAGTCAAAACAATTCAGCAAGAAGAGCAATCGGCTGTAATTTATTTCGTGTACGAATCGTCGCGATTTTCGGGAGAACTGGAAAATAAACTTCAAGGCAGGTTGAAATGGGTGGACATTCTGAATATTTTTAATTTACAGATGGAAGGATTTGTACAGGAAATTATGCCCAACCTGCTCGACGGAGAAAGTTTTTTTGAAGGAAGCATTTTCATAAACGATCAGCAGGAGGTAATGAACTCTGACATCCGGATTTGCAATTCTATCTGAAGCCAACCGGCAAAATCTCAAGCTTAAATTTCTACATTTGCAGCTATGATTGATTCTTCAACCATTGAGCGCATCATCGACTCTGCCAATATTTCGGAGGTCGTTTCAGAATTCGTTACCCTCAAGCGGAGAGGTGTTAACATGCTCGGACTATGTCCGTTCCACAACGAAAAAACCCCATCGTTTACGGTTTCTCCAGCCAAAGGAATTTTCAAATGCTTTGGCTGCGGGAAGGGAGGTAACGCCGTAAACTTCATTATGGAACTGGAACAGCTCAGTTATCCGGATGCATTGCGCTGGCTGGCAAAAAAATACCACATAGAGATTGAGGAAAAGGAAGAATCGGCTGAAGAAAAAGCTCTGAAGGACGAACGCGAAAGTATGATGATTGTATCGGCTTTTGCACAGAAATATTTTAGCCGGTATTTGCTGAATGAGAATGAAGGTCGTACCATCGGGCTGAGTTACCTTCGTGAGCGCGGTATTCGTGACGATATCATTACCAAATTTGAGCTGGGTTATTGCCCCGACGGAAAAGACCTGTTTACACAGGCGGCTTCGCGCGAAGGATACAAAATGGAGTTTCTCGAAAAAACCGGGCTCACCATCAAGCGCGACGACTGGATTCGTGATCGTTTTGGAGGACGGGTCATTTTCCCGGTACACAATGTAGCTGGCCGGGTAATTGCTTTTGGCGGCCGCATTTTAACCAGCGATAAAAACACAGCCAAATACCTCAACTCGCCTGAGTCGGAAATTTACCACAAGGGGAAAACACTTTACGGAATTTACCAGGCCAAACGGCAAATGACGCAACAGGACAAATGCTACCTGGTTGAAGGGTACACCGATGTACTGTCGTTTCACATGGCAGGCATCGAAAATGTTGTTGCCAGTTCAGGAACCTCGCTCACAATAGACCAAATCAGGCTAATCCGCCGGTTTACACCGAATATTACCATTGTTTACGATGGCGACGATGCGGGTATAAAAGCATCACTTCGCGGAATCGACATGGTTTTGGAAGAGGGAATTAATGTAAAAGTGCTGCCTCTTCCGCGCGGCGAAGACCCCGACAGTTTTGCCCGATCAATGAGCGCATCGCAACTGGCCGAATACATTAAAACCAAGGAAACCGACTTTATCAAATTCAAAACCCAGCTGCTGATGGAGTCTGTCGAAAATGATCCGGTATCGAAAGCCCGGCTCATCAACGACATTGTGCGGTCAATTTCAGTGATCCCTGATAACATCACACGCACCATTTACATCAAAGAATGCAGTCGGCTGATGGACGTTCAGGAAGCAGTTTTGTATGCCGAAATCCGGAAAATGCAGAATAAGCAGACGGAAGATCATACCCGGAAAGAGCTTCAGGAAATACAGGAACAAGCAACGAAACCTGCCACACCGCCTTCAGCCCGAAAAACAATTAATCCATTTGAAAATGAAGAACGTGAAATTCTGCGCTTCCTGCTGAAATACTTTCATCACGTTTTGTTTGAGGTGGAAGAAGAGGGAACTCACCAAACCAAAAGCTACACGGTTGGCGAATATGTGCTCTCCGAATTACAGAGCGACGGACTAAACTCCGTTAATCCGCGAATCAGGTTTATTCTGGACGAACTGACCAACAACATCGACAACAAAGATTTGGATCCTGTGAGGTATTTTATACATCATCAGAATGCTGAAATCAGCCAGTTTACCAGTAGCCTGCTGGCTGAAAAGTATATCGAAAGCAAGCGATGGAGCAAAAGCGGAGCATTCGTTGAAAGTGAACAGGACATCCTGCATCAGCTTGTCCCCCGATTGGTGCAGGAATACAAGCTAAAAAATGTAAGAGCCATCCTGAAAAAGTTGGAACAGGAAATAAACGAAGCCAATAAGAACAACGATACGGAGAAAATGATGGAACACCTTAACCAGTTCCAAAATCTGAAGAAGGTAATGAAAGAACTTTCAGAATTTCTGGGCTTCAGAACGATAAACTAAACTTATGAGAACACATTTGATTACTGACCGAAAAGAAATTGATGCCATTCTGAAACAGTGTAAAACTTGTTATCTGGGCATGTCTGACGACAATGTTCCTTATGTTCTGCCACTGAATTTTGCTATGGACGGAGATCGGGTGATTTTGCACTCGGCCCAATTTGGCCGGATGTGGGAAACTATCCGGAAAAATCCCAAAGTGTGCATCAACTGGATTCTGGGCGAAGAACTGGCCTGGCAGGATGTTCAGGTTGGATGCTCGTACCGGGTAAAATCGAAATCGGTACTGGTGGAAGGAACTGCTGAAATTATTGACGATTACGATGAAAAAAACCGTTTGCTCCAAGTTTTTATGACCCAATACAGCGATCTTCCTTTCAAATTTAATGCTCCGGCTGTGCGCAATGTTGGCGTCATACTGGTTCATATCGAGAAACTTACAGCTAAGGAATTTGGGGCAAAGGCCATCACTCCGTGGAATTCGTAGCTGCCAATTTTTTAATCACCAACTCCGTTTTAATTAAAAATCTTAATTTTGAGGAAAGTTGAATCAAAATGGCCGAACAAAGAATCAGTTTACAGCAAAAGTTGTTGCAAAAGCTCTCTCCGCAACAAATTCAGGTAATCAAACTACTTGAGATTCCGACTATTCAACTTGAACAACGAATAAAAAGCGAACTGGAAGAAAACCCCATTCTGGAATTGATTGAAGGAGAAGATCAGGGCGACACCTACGATGAAGAAGGAAATGAAGAATCACCCGGCGATGAAGAATTTTCGCTGGAAGATTACCTGAATGAAGAAGACGTTCCGAGCTACCGGTTAAATGCCAATAACTATTCCAAAGACGACAAGCAGATTGATATTCCGTATTCATCAGGCATCAGTTTTCACGATTCACTCATCGAACAACTTGGACTGACCGAACTGAACGAAGAAGAACAGTTAATTGCTGAATACATCATTGGCAACATCGACGAAGATGGCTATCTGCGCCGCGACCTGCTCTCGATTTCCGACGATCTGGCCTTCCACCGAAACATTGAAGTAAAAATTGAAGATCTGGAGCACTTCCTGGAAATCATTCAGGATTTTGATCCGCCCGGCATTGGAGCACGCGACCTTCAGGAATGCCTTTTGTTGCAAATTATGCGCAAAAAAGGGAAAAACTCAACCTGTCTGGCGTCCAAAATCATTCAGGATAATTTCGAGGAATTCACCAAAAAACACTACGACAAGATCATACGAAAATATGAGATTTCGGAAGAGGAACTGAAAGAAGCCATTGACGAAATTCTGAAACTGAATCCAAAACCGGGCTCGTCCTACAACAACCCCATGAGCAGATCGAACCAAATAATTGTGCCCGATTTTTTGCTCGACAATATTGACGGAGAACTTCAGCTGAGCCTTAACCAGAAAAATGTGCCCGACCTTCAGCTCAGTAATACCTATCTGGATTTAATGAAATCCTATTCTGGCAGCAAAACAATGGCTTCAAAAGACAAGAAGGACGCTATGATGTTTATGAAGCAGAAGCTCGATTCGGCCAAGTGGTTTATTGATGCCATCAGGCAACGTCAGCAAACCCTGATGATGACCATGTCGGAAATTATCAGTTTTCAAAAGGAATTTTTTCAGGATGGTGATGAAACCAAACTAAAACCAATGATCCTAAAAGATATTGCCGACCGAACAGGCCTCGACATCTCAACCATATCGCGCGTTTCAAACAGCAAATATATCCAGACTCATTTCGGAATCTACCCATTGAAATATTTCTTTTCGGAAGGAATGCAAACCGATACCGGCGAAGAAGTTTCAACCCGTGAAATCAAAACCATTCTTCAGGAATGTATTGCCAACGAAGACAAACGCCACCCGGTTACCGACGAAAAACTGGCCCTGATCCTGAAAGAAAAATCGTACATTGTTGCCCGCCGAACAGTAGCCAAATACCGCGAGCAGCTTGGCATTCCGGTAGCCCGCATGAGAAAAGAGCTTTAAAACGAATGGAGAATAATCAAATAACCATGCCTGAAAATAAGATATTGACCGGAGCAGCCCAGATAACTTCCATCATTTTTCATCCGCTGATCATTCCAACTTTTGGATTCTTACTGCTTTTTAACTCCGGATTTTATTTTTCCTTACTACCCTGGAGCCTGAAAAAATTTATTCTTTTGGTGGTATTCATGTCAACCTGCTTGTTGCCTGCGTTAAGTATAGGTTTATTGTCTCTTAACCAAAAATTCGACATCCGGATGGATAAAAGCACCGATCGCATTCTGCCACTTATTTTGAGTTCTCTTTTTTCCTACATGGGATATCTTATTTTACAGCGAATTCCGGTATTCCCCATCTACAATTTCTTTTTAATTTCCTCTATACTGGTTCAAATTGCTTTGATGATTGTTTCCTTACGGTGGAAAATCAGTGCCCATTCTGCAGCCATTGGGGGTTTGGCCGGAGGCTTCATTGCACTTTCATTTCGGTTGAATGAAAATCCGGTATTAATGCTTTCAACGCTGTTTTTAATTTCAGGAATCGTTGGAACAGCCAGGTTAATTCTGCTGAAGCACACACAGGCACAGGTTTATGCCGGATTCATACTGGGATTTCTGATTATGGATATGGTTATTTTGTGGGCCTGATCCAGAAATTATAAATCGAAAAAAGCCTCCCGAACCGATGGAACGAGAGGCTTAAAAACCTAAACAAAAATCAACTAAACCCTATTCTGCAAATTCTTCTTCCAATTCTTTTTCGGTCTGAAGGAACAATTTTAAGTCTTCGTCAACCGACTGGATTCCGGCAATTCCGAAATTCTGAACCAGCACATTGGCCACATTTGGCGACAGGAATGCCGGCAATGTCGGGCCGAGGTGAATGTTTTTCACGCCCAGGTAGAGCAGCGCCAGTAAAACGATGACCGCTTTTTGCTCGTACCAGGCAATGTTATAGGCAATTGGCAACTGGTTCACATCTTCCAACTCAAAAATTTCTTTCAGTTTCAGCGCTACCACAGCCAATGAGTACGAGTCGTTGCACTGTCCGGCGTCGATCACGCGCGGAATGCCGTTAATATCGCCCAAAGGCAGCTTGTTGTAGCGGTATTTGGCGCAACCTGCCGTCAAAATCACGGTATCTTTCGGAAGTTTTTCGGCAAACTGGGTGTAATAATCGCGCTCTTTCATGCGGCCATCGCAACCGGCCATCACGAAGAACTTGCGGATGGCGCCGGTTTTAACGGCTTCAACAATTGGTCCGGCCAGTTCGAACACCTGATTGTGAGCAAATCCACCAATGATTTCGCCTGTTTCAATTTCGGTCGGAGCACCGCAAATCAACGCGTGTTCGATAATCGGACGGAAGTTTTTCATTTCACCCGGTTTGCGGTCGGCAATGTGCACAGCTCCCGGCAAACCCGATGCACCTGTGGTGTAAATACGGTCGG
Source organism: uncultured Odoribacter sp. (assembly GCA_964422425.1). Lineage (GTDB taxonomy): Bacteria > Bacteroidota > Bacteroidia > Bacteroidales > Prolixibacteraceae > Aquipluma. The sequence continues at coordinate 1,677 of CAYRBM010000007.1, read as the reverse complement.
CATACGAAGCGCCTTTCAGCGGTGGAACGATACAGTTGGTGGTGAAAAGAATCGGGCCATTGAAGCTTTCGAACTCTTCTTTCTGCTTCCACCAGGCATTTCCGTAGTTTCCGGCCAGGTGTTTGTATTTCTTGAACGCAGGATAATAGTTGGCAGGCAACATTTCACTGTGGGTGTACACATCCACGCCGGTTCCTTCGGTCTGGATCAGCAATTCTTCCATATCTTTCAGATCGTGACCAGAAATAAGGATCGCCGGATTCTTACGTACTCCGATGTTTACTTTGGTCATCTCCGGATTTCCGTAGGAAGTCGTGTTTGCCTGATCGAGCAACGCCATAACATCTACACCAAATTTTCCGGTTTCGAGGGTCAATGCAACCAGTTCGTCAGCCGACAAATCCTGGGTAGTGGCGGCCAAAGCACGTTCCATGAAGGCAAAAATTTCTTCTTTCTCGAAGTTGAGGTTGTAAGCGTGTTCGGCGTAAGCAGCCAAACCTTTCAATCCATAAATGATCAGCTCTTTCAGCGAGCGGATGTCTTCGTTCTTTTCGCTCAGGATGCCCACTTCAGCCGCTTTGGCTTCGAATTCTTCGGTAGTTACGGCAGTCCAGTTCACCGATTCGTGTGTTGGCAATGCGATCCCGTTGGCTACGGCTTTGGCGCGCAGTTCATCGCGAACTTTCAGTGTTTTTTTGATGCGGATCGAGAAAGCAACTTCGTCGAAATTGGCATTGGTGATGGTGCTAAACAGCCCGTCGAATATCACTTTATTCACTTTCGGCTCGGCTAATCCGGCCTTGCGCAACTCGCTGTTGAGGGCGGCAACACCTTTTAAAACAAACAGAAGTGTGTCCTGAAGATTGGCCACATCGCTGTCTTTGCCACACACACCTTTTACTGTGCAACCAATTCCTTTGGCTGCTTCCTGACATTGAAAACAAAACATGTTCATAGCTAATTTTTGATATGAGAAGGGCAGTCCGCATTTGTTGCAGATCAGTTTCTCGTTGATTATTAAATTTTTAAATGATTTCGTTTTGAATTTGGGTTACGCTCTTTTTCGTCCGAAAATTGGTTATCGCATTTACGAACATTTGCCCGCGGACGATTGGTTTTTGGGCATTCCCGAACCCGGGGTTTCGCCCCGGGCTATTATCTTCCGCCCTTTCAGGGCTGAGAATTGGGATTTGCAATCGTTCCGTCAGCTAAAGCAGACGGCAAAGAATAGGCGCTACGCATTTTATAGCGCCAACAACCCGGAACCTGCAACTCGTAACCCGCAACCCGTTTACACCCACGCTTCGTCAAGGATTTCACCTTTGATGCTGACGATGATTTCCTTCACAGGAACTTTTCGCGATGCCTGAGCTTTTGCCATCTGAACCAGTTGCGACAAACCGCCGCAGCAAGGTACTTCCATCATCATGATGGTGATGGTGTTCACGCGGGCCTCGTCGATGAGCCGACGAATTTTTTCGACGTATATTTCTTTGCCCTGATCGAGTTTTGGGCAGGCGATTACCAATGATTTTCCGGCTAAAAACTTCGAGTGAAAATTTCCCATACTGAAAGCCACACAATCGGCAGCCAGCAACAGGTCGGTTCCCTGGAAAGTAGCGCCAGCCGGGTTAATCAGGTGCATTTGCACCGGCCACTGACGCAAGGCCGAAGGCG
>CAYRBM010000006.1:0-66647 GCA_964422425.1 uncultured Odoribacter sp. | reverse complement strand
ACAGTTGGTCCCTCGCTTTTAAACGGCGTAAATGGCTCCGAACTTCGGCTCCACGGACCGAGCGGCGACTGGGCAAATGACACCTTAATATTTCGCATCGGGCGCGTATTGTCTTTATGCACCAATACGTAATCTTTTTTGGCGCGTTTTACAATCACTGCATCAATTACACTAAACTTCGGATCGAAGTAAAGCTTGGTTTCCGAGAATGTCTCAAAATCCTTGGTTGTTGTGTAATACAGACGATGGTTGTTGCGCTCTTCTTCCTGACCCTTTTCGAACTTAAACGGAATGGTTGATGCCCAAACAATGATGAAATCCTTATTCTGATCGTCGTAAAAAAGTTCAGGAGCCCAAACATTCACTGTTGATGTGTCGTGGGTCATCACCGGTATAAACTTTTCAGGCGACCAGTGAATAAAATCTTTCGTACTGGCATAACCAAAGCCTAAATCACCTTTCCAGGACGATGTCCAAACCAAATGAAAAGTTCCATCCGGACCTTGCACAACCGATGGATCGCGCATAACCTTTTGCTGACCGACTTCCGGTTTCAGGTATGGCCCGCCCAAATCGTCCCAATGATAGCCATCGGCGCTCGACGCCAGGTACAAACCTTCGGTTGCCGGTTCTCGAAAAGTGCTGAACAGGTACATTTTCTTCTGCGCTCCTGCCCAAAAGCTGATCAGTAAAAAAGGAATTATCAAAAGCTTTTTCTGCATGGTTTTTCAATATTGATCAACACTTTTTCCGTCCGAAACAGCATTATCACTTTGATTGAGGAAATCCCGCGAACGGTAATCTTTTGCATTTCTAAACCCGGGGTTTACACCCCGGGTTATTGATATTTCACCCTTTCAGGTAATTTTATTTTATTGAATCTAAAATCAACACCCAGTCATTGCCATTGGCTGGTTCGCCCGGGGCATCGAATTCGTGGGTTCCGGCATTGTCAAACTCGCCAATTTCAGTTATAGAGCCATCGGCTGGTTTAAACCACGATGCTTTTACTTTTGCTCCTGAGATTTTACCCATCTGTACCGGAATGTTTCGGCCAGTGTAGGTGTAAATCATCGCGTAATCGTTGCCTCGGGTGGCAATTAGCCGTTCGTATTTCTGTCCGTTTTCGCCTGCAATCAGCGATTGATCAGGAATTCTTTCGAGGAACGGACGCGATAGCATCAGTTTTTTCAGGAACTGCATTTGCCCGGCACCCGGATCGTTGATGGCATCAGTCCAGTATTTTTTTGCACCATAAGCAGCGCCTTTGTCGCCTGGGCGATAAAATTGCATCACTGCGCTATGTCCGTAGGTGAAACCGAAACCTCCGGCAAACACCGACCAGTAGGCATATCGGCGAACATCATCAGCTTTCCAGAAAGGCTGCAAAGTATCGTGCAAACCTTGCGGGATACCTTCGTACGATGGTTCACCATCGATGGTTGGTTTGGCAGGTGTTTTGGCATAATCCATTTCTACATACTTCCAGTTGTCTTCACCATAAGCCCATTCAGAATCATCCTGATCGTAACGGCGGTGCCCCGACTGGAACATATTAAAATCGAGCCAGTTTTCATTGTGAAACCAGAGCGATGAAGCTTTTCTTCCAAATGGATGAAAAGTAATTAAATGAGTTGTGTCTACTTCGTTAATCATATTTCCAATCGCTTTCCAGGTATTGATCGAATCATTTCCCATTGTATCGCCACCATTGAGCCAGATAATATTAGACCGGTCTTTGTAGCGGTTGGCAATCCATGCCGCATAGGTTGCCGCATCAGCTTGCGACACTTTGCCAATTTTAACATTGGTACCCCAGACTGGAACCAGCCCGACATAAATTCCCTTTTCGGCAGCTTTGTCGATGATAAAATCCATGTGATCCCAAAAATCATACTGGGTGGTATCGGCAAATGCATTGCCCTCGGTAACTACAGGGTGTGCCACGTTGTTATTGACCAAAGCCGAATCGCCATACACATTTTTGGCGCCCAACGTGTGCAACATCATCACCTGAACCACATTAAATCCTTTAGCGGCCCGGTCGGCCAAATATTTTTCGGCATCTTCCTGATTCAGTTTCGAGAAAAGCAACCAACCGGTGTCGCCCAGCCAAAAGAACGGATTGCCATTTTCGTCCACGATATACCGATGATTTTCGGAAACCTTCAGGGCAGGAACACCTTTCTTTTCCTCTTTTATGACTTTCGGTGTACAAGCGCCAAAGGCAAAAACCAATGCCAGTAAAATCGCTGTTAGTTGTAAATTCTTCATGTGTTAGTTTTTTATTTTAATTTTTTCTATCGGTTGTAATACACGAAAATACGCGCCAACCCTTGCTTCCAGCAATTTTATATTTTCATTTTTTGAGCCATAAAACCATATCTCCGGAAGGATTTTCAATCGGAATAAGCTTTCCGCCATCTATCGTCTTTGGTTTTTCGGAAACCGAACCATCGGCTGGATTTATTGCAACCAACCGGAATTTCCCTTTAAAATTTCGCAAATCAAGTTCTGTTTTTGTTCCTTGCTTCAGATAGATGATTTGCTCTCCCTGATCATTCCGAAGTTTATACAAACCATTTCCTGATTGTTCAGACACTTTCATTCCTGAAGCATTTTCCAGAAATCCGGGAACTTTAATTTCAGGTAAAACAGGTAACGAGCCGCCTGCCATCAAAACTGCCCATCCGTATGAGGTGTAATTGTCCGACGAATAAGTCACTGCTTTCTCCGGGAAACGGGAACGATATTCGCGAACAGCACGGTAAACCTGGTCGAATGATGTTTTGCCTGTTTTCACCAAACGGGCATGTTGACGGGGAGCAAGATTTTGTCCACCCAGCGGTGCATAAGCGCTTCCATCCTCGCGGTAAAACCAGTAGCGCACATCAATTAAATCGACTACGGAAGCCAATTCCGGATCAGCCAAAACCGAATCCTGCACATCTTTGGTCACCGCCAAACCGATCATTGCTTTTTTACCCGTTTCCGATTCCCATTTCTGAATGGTTTCGAGCCAGAAACGTACGAAATGAAACGGGCCGGTATATTCTTCGCTGATGTACTGAATGACTCCATTGTTCTCGCTAAAATTTTCCAGACATTTCCGGATAAACGCTTCGTGCAAAGGACGACGGACCTGATGAGTCACATCGTAAAACTGTTCGGCCATAAAAATGCGCTTGTCGCCGGCGTATGGAACAGGCTCCGGAAAGCCGGTATTGTTGATGTTGTTGGCCGGACGCCAAGGAAAATCGGCATAGTGGGCTCCGGCTTCAATAATGTTGTGCTGAAAATAGTTTTGATGAACCAGCACCAGCCCTTTTTGATCGGCCAGATCGGCAAACTGTTTCAGGCGCGACCAGTACCATGCGTTGTATTTCGTCAAATCGTATTTACTCAGCCCATCCCACGCTGTTTCCTTACCACTCCGGGCAAACGGAAGTTCGTAAAAGGGCGCCCAAACTTCGCCATCCATGCGGCGGATGCGTTCATGGTCGTCGCGACGACGGTCGTACCATAAGCCGTAATTTTGCTCCAGCGAAACAATTCGTTCATGCTGCATCCAGTCGGTCAGTTCATTTAAATCGTCGGTTGCAGTGTTTCCTATTCGTCCCGGAACCCAGCGGGTAACTGCCGGAACCGGGTTAACGTTCCACCAGGGAACCGAGTGTCTTTTCCCGGACAAAACTGTGTTTCCGCGAACCAGCCATCCATTCAAAACCTGCATGACCGGTGCTTTTTCCGGAGTTTTTACCTTTTGGATTCCTAGTTCATCTATTGTTTTTGCACCCCCAGTTTGAATTGAAATTGGATTTGTGGTTGCTGCCCGGTCAATCCACTCGGTGAGCAATTGGAGCGGTTCTTTGGCTTTTTCGGTGAGCACTGTGGCTGTTTCTACCGATGGGCTGCTCGATGCTTCGGTTTCCATCGGAAATAAACGCGCCTGAGCCTCGACATTTTTCCCTAAACGGTCGGACAACTGGGCGTAAAACAAACTGCGTGGACGAATCTGATTATTCGAGTCGCCCCAATAGGCATCGCCCGAAAATTCGGCCCAAATTCCAAATGCCCAGTTTTGGGCTGTGGGTGGATTGAAGCAATCAACGCGGGCAGCAGTACATTGCCACAAAACACTATTGGCCGCTGTCCATCCTGCACCACGGGCAGCCTGGTAACGGTTCGCAAACGAAAGCGCGTTGCCGTCAACATTTACCACATCGAACAACACTCCGGAAGCCCAGCTATCAATCGTTCCGCTGAAACTATGCGGCAGTTTCGATTCGCACTGCACGAAAGCATTGGGTCCGGCAGCACAGGCACCCACCGCAAAATCGTGGTAACCAAATTCGGCAGAACAACGCTGAATGAGCGTTTGCTGACCGTCCGTAAAAAAAGTGTATCGGCGCTGCCCTCCAATTTCTGAAACAGGCGCGAGCGATTTGCAATCTTCAACTGTTACGCGTTGGGCCGTTTCGTAAACAGCCACTGCCGATCCGGCAAAATGTTCAAATGTCACCTGCCGAACCCAGGCATCACAGGTATTGTCGAGGGTGATGGCCATCCAGCTGTGCGCTTCATCTTTTGGGTTACTGGTATCATAAACCGAGCGAATCAACATGTTTTCAATACCTACCTGAGTGATTTGTCCCGGCCATTCGTACCGGGCAACCAATCCACCACCAAAAGCTTCATCCAAGGCCGTGGTCAGCGGAACATCAATCGAAATTTGCGTGCCATTGATGGCCGTTATTTTGCGATCCCAATAAATATCACGGGTTCCGGGTTTCCAGCCCAGGTAATTAATTCCACCGCCAAAATGTTCGCATTTCAAAGTATCAATCCATTCGGCAGTAATTGGCCGGTGAATCCGAATCAGGTCGCCCACCTTCATTCCTGAAGTTTCAGCCACAGAAAAAGAAAGAGCATTGACCGGCACATAGTTGTCGGTGATTTTTATTTCCGGAGTTAGCTTTTTGTCGTTTTTCCCTGAAACACGGATCAGTGTGCGACGGTCGGTTCCGGCAGCCAGCAAAACGGTGCCGTTGAGCCCGTAGCCGCATCCGCGAAGCACTATTCCGGATGCATTGAGTATGAGATCACCTTCCACGGAATGAATACCCTTTTCGAGCAAAACCGCGCCGCGAAAACCATCTTTGTCAGCAGGCAGGGTCGCCACATAATTGAGCGCCGACTGAATCCGAAGAGTGGCATCACCTTCTTTGGCCGGAACCACTACTCGTACCGGAACCGTTGGAATAAGCTGTTCGCTTGCCTTATACCCACAGTAGGAAAAATCGGGAATACGATTGCCACGACTATCGGAAGTATAATTTAAACGACCGTCGGCACCTATCGAAATTGGCGGTACGGGTTTAAGTTTTGGAGCTAATGAAATTTCAGCATAACCCACTTTCCCTGAAAGAAAGATAAATATTACTGCAAAAATTAAGACTCTTAAATAATCATTGCAAAAGAAGTCCCATTTTCTTTTTTCGATAAAAACATCCATTAGCCTTTCAATTTACATGATTTCTGTTCCGTCCGTAAAAGTTTCTTGTTTTTTGCAAATACTTGCTCGCGGACGGTTTTTCCTTCTTTATTTCATCCCGGGGCGATGCCCCAGGCTAAATTAGTTCGCCCTTACAGGGCTGTTTTTAGCTTCTTTTATACGTTTTTGCCATTCTTCGCCCTCCTTTTTCATGTCGTATCCTGCAGCCGACAGGTAATTGTTAATACGCCCCTTGTATTTGCCAAACCATTTGTGCTTTTCGTCAGATGTTCCGGCATCCATAGCGTGTTCGCGGGCTTCAATCAGCCAAACTTTAATCTGGCGTTTTTGCTCGTCGGTCAGGCCCAAAACCATGTCGCAATAACCTATATAGGTAATGGGCAGCACTCCATATGTCATTCCATCTTTAACCTTTTCAACCTGTGATTCATCCAGATAAAACATCAGCTTTGAAAGATAGTCAAAATGAAGTTTATAGAGACTGGCATCTGCTTCGTTTTCTGCACTTTTCGTCAACTCTTCTGCCTGTTCTTTATTTGTTACTTTCAGCTCTCTGGCTTTTTTGAGTTTGTTTTCTTTTGCGGTGTGTATGTCGTTCAGGCTGCGGTATTGCTGCACAACAATGTCACGAACCTTTGTGGCCACTTCAGGATTGGAAATTCCGAGTGGTGCAATAATTTTCTCGGCACGTTCGGTAATTGTTTTCGCGTAGGCTGCTTCCTGTTCTTCTTTGGTTTGTGCAATAGACTGTATATTCAGAAATAAAATCAGGAATAATGTGAGATCGAATAATCGCATGGTTAATCATTTTTTATAATTCAAACTAATTGCCGGCAACCTGAAGAAAATCGGCTACCGGCAACAGTTTCATAAACGGGCAAACTTGTCGTTTGCCATAAACACTAATCTAAACCAACTATAAACCATTTCTTTTAGCCAAAGTATCAAAGTTGTTCTTCGGGTTTTTCCAGTCTACTTTTTTAGCCGGATCAATCCCGTTAATGTATTTTTCGATGTTGGTATATCCGTCGCCGTTGCAATCGAGCACGGCATCTTTCGGGTCGTTCGGATTCAACTTATATTTGAGTTCCCACTCGTCGGGCATCCCATCGTTGTCGGCATCCTTTTTAGGGGCAGTACTTTTATATTCAGGATAACCACCTACCTGGGCAATATCGGTTATGATGCCCATTTTATATGAATCTTTGGGCAAACGGCGATGCTTAAACTGCGGAACATTGTCGAGATTCACACTGTCAGGATATTTGGCTACTCCGGTGCGAACCATTTCGGTAACGCGCAAATCAACCGCATCGCGCTTGGGCAAAGTTGCGCCCGCATTACTGAGAACATATCCAAACGACTCGCTGGCCGACATAATCGGGAATTCGGGCATTGGCAGCGGTTTATTCCATTTCATGGCATCTTTGTAATCGCCCGCATTAGGCAGGTCTTCTATCTGAACGCCTCCGTCCCAGTTGTCTTTGGTCACACGGTCGTTTCCTTCTACAATATTTCCGTACACATAGCAGCGGCCATATACTTTGTAAGGCAATTTGCTACGACCTGATTCAGGTTTTAAAATTCGATGTCCGATGGGTGTGTCTTTGGGCGTCATCGGTCCGGGCTTAAAATAGTTGTTGATGATGTTGTACATGGCAGTATAATCGCCGCCATCAATCGATCGGTGCACCCAGTTAAACACTACGTTGTTGGCAAAATTGAAAATTCCGTTCCAACCGATGGAGGGATTTCGCCCGGCATTGTTCGCCCATAAGTTGCGAATAAAGGTGCAGTTTTCGCCTCCAAGCGTGCTTCCAAATGCGTGATTCCAGGTATCCAGCGCTTCCGAGAAAATGGAATTCTGAATGGTAATATTTACGGTTGGCAATTTATCTTCGACTGCCTTGCCGGTGCTATCATTGTACATGTGACGGTACATCGACATATTTTCGTCAAGCCCCCAACTGGCAGAGACATGGTCGATCATGATGTTTCCAATAGGGTTACCGCCAATGGCATCGTCGCGACGCCCCACCCATGTTTCGCCACGGCGGAAACGCAGGTGACGAATCACCACATCGTGCGTATTGATCCAGAAACTTTCGCCAGCCACACAAATACCGTCACCGGGAGCCGTTTGTCCGGCAATGGTCAAATATGGAGCGCGAACAATCAATGGCGACTTCAGGCGGATAATTCCTGAAACTTTAAAGACAATAATTCGTGCGCCACCGGTTTCGCAAGCTTCGCGCAACGTTCCGGGGCCATCGTCTTCGAGACTAGTCACCGAAATTACTTTTCCTCCGCGACCACCGTTCGAAAAAGTGCCGCCACCCATTGCTCCCGGGAATGCGGGAATTTCGGCCTGAGGTAAATCGACGGGGCGGGCTGCCCACGGAATATATGGACGACCATGTTTGGCTTCTTCCTGAATAATTGGGTAGGCTTTATTCCAAGCCATTTCGGAATGGCGCATAGCATCTTCCATCAGTTTGTCGGCAGCCTTCTGCACATCGTCAGAGATCGTTGGATACTGCGCATTGGCAAACAAAACAGCTGTAAAAAACAAAACAATAGTTGTGGTTAGTTTTAAATACTTTTTCATGGTTTATCAAATCTCTTTCAGACTAAAATCTGATTTCTAATTTTCCGGAATATTACTGAACTTGTAAAAATTTGGAGGGGAGTTTTTAACCTCTCCCCTCCTGCTATTTTTTATTGAAGCGGGTCAAAAACTCCGTCGGCACCGTAATAATCATCCCAACCTTTGGTTTGCTTCAGGTAAGGAGACTGTTTCAGTACACTTTGTTTTAAACCTATAAAATAATATTTACTTCTGAATGTAGTTGTAAATGTAGGAGCTGAAGTAGGATCAACAAAATCGGTTGTTACACGAACCAGATTGGTATCGTAGAATTTATCCAAAGCAGTAATTTGCTTGGCGAAATTGGCATCGGTATCGTCAGGATTTAATGCAATTCCGGCACGTGTCACCTTGGTTGCATCGTATTTCGAGCTAAGCGGATTGAATATATCGTTGGCCAAGCCCGAACTTGTTCCTTTGTAAATATTTGGATTGACTGCCAGAATAATCCCATGCCGGCGTTTTCCATTCATTGGTTCAACACCCAATTGAGCACAGGTAGTGTTGTGTATTATAGCATCGTCGTTCCAAAGCATCCATCTTCTCATATCCTGAAAGCGTTTGCCTTCATAAGCAAATTCGATCTGGCGTTCGAAAAGGATTTCGCGGATCAAACCATATTTGTCTAAACCTGCAGGTACACCGTACAAACCATCGGACCCGGCCGGAATGCCAACACGTTTACGCAGCTCAATAATTCCCTGGTAGCCTTCTTCAGCCTGACCAATTTTACCGATTCCGGCAGCAGATTCTGCCAAATTGAGAAGAACTTCTGCAAATCGGATTTCGATGTATGGCGCGGCAGAACGGGCAAATTTATCCACATCGGTAAAGCCAGCGGCTGGATCGGTCCGTTTGCGAACATAAATGCCAGTCAGTACATGGCCCGAATATTCAGCAAAACCCGAACCTTCTTTGGTAGTTGCTCCGGTTACAGCAGCCTGATCTTTAAACCATTGGTATGTCCAAACGGTATAAGTTGTATTTCCGGCGTAAGGCCATACAACACCGTTGAAAGCGAAGGTGCGATAAAAACGAGGATCGCGGTCTTTGTAGAATTTCAGCGGATCGTAGGTAAACGAACTTTGTCCGGGACGCTTTCCGTCGGCCATCGGGAACAGATCCAGCATTTCAGCCGTTGCTCCGTAGCCACCACCACCCTGAAGATCTTTCGGGCGGGCTGAGTTTTCCCAACCGTTGTTTTTCTTATACGAGTCGGTAGTCACATTATTGTGAAGCACAGTCATAACAGCTTCATTCGATTTTGGAGTAACCAGCATTTTTTCCCAGTTTTTAGCACGAAGTGTAGATGCATCAACCAAACCAAAACCGTTGGCGACCAGTAAATCTTTGGCAGCCTTATTGGCATCGTAAGCCGCCTGCCAGCGAGATGCTTCCATATTCCGGTTGAACAATGGGCTGGCGTAAGTCAATAGCACGCGTCCTTTCAAAGCAGCGGCTGCACCCGAAGTAATACGTCCCCAGCTGGCATCGGCCCATTTACCTGGCAACATCGAAATTGCTTTGTCCAAATCTTCTGTGATCAGCTTGATGCAATCGGCTGTTGAGCTACGCTGAACTGCCAAATCGGTCTGAGTTGGATCGCCTTCACCTAAAATGGCATTCTGGGCAGTGAGTACAATTGGCACACCACCGTATGTACGAACCAGATTGAAGTAATTCCAGGCCCTCCAGAAATAGATTTCGCCTTTCATGGTTTTCTTCTGATCTTCGGTCAGCGTTCCTTTATCAATGTTGTCGAGGAAAATATTACACTCACGAATGAATGCATATGGACCGCCGGTTTGGCTTTTATAGAATTCGTCATCAATATCGTTCGAAGTTTTTTCGGTCAACTGGTTGTAGGTTGTTGAGCCGGGGAATTCTTCGGTCGATTTGGTGTACGTATCACTTGCGCCCCAGGATCCGGTTGGCAAGCACAAATAGTATAAATAATCAACTTTGGCCTGAGCCGTTTGCACGTCGTTGTATATTTCTTCATTGAAGCCTGAAAAATCTCCTTTTTCCACCAGGAAATCGTCGCTACAGCCCGTAATGAATGCAAATAAGACCAAGGCCAATAAACTGCTTATGAATTTATTTTTATGTGTCATGGTTATATGCTTTTAGAATTAGAATGAAAGGTTAAGACCTAATGATAAACTCCGCAAAGTTGGATAGGCTCCGTAATTGCTGTTGATATCCATAAATTTGCCGGGCAGCGGGTTGTAGAAACTAAACAGGTTCATTCCGGTCAAAGTAAAGCGACATCCGTCGATACCAACCCTGTTCACCAGTGTTTTGGGGAGTGAATATCCCAAAGTCATTGTTCTCAGGGTCATTCTGAATGAACTGATTTGCCAGAAATCGGAAGTTACATTGTTGAATGCACTCCAGTACATATTCGGATACGCTGCATTCACATTACCTGTTCCGGCAATTTCAGCCCCTGTTCCATCAAGTGTTGGCAAGGTAAACATATCGTTCCAGAATTTAGGCACATTCATATAATCCACCTGGTTGGCCGAAACATATCTTGAAGCCGAAGGAACCTCGGAGAAACCTCCCCACGAAGCGCCAACTAGAGCATTCAGGCTTAAACCTTTCCATTCGCCACCAAAATTCAGGGTAAATCCATAGGGATTGCCTGACTTTTTCGACAGACGAATCTGATCCTTATCGTCAATAATTCCATCGGGACCTTCGTAAGTGCCATCAGCATTCAGGTTACCACGAACGTCGCGGTAATACAACATACCCGGTTTCAGCTGTGCCACAGCAGTTCCGAATACATTGGTAATTCCGTACTGTTGAACGTAGCTGTCAATATCAGCCTGCGAACGGAACATTCCCAAACAATCGTAGCCCCATTTCCCCATATCAACAGGTCCATTGGGATAAACGTCGTTGTAATCAAAAATTGCAGGCCAGTCTTTTTTACGATATTTGGCATCACTTAAACCGGTGTTAAGTTTTACGAAATAGCTGAAATCGTTGCCAATTTCATCTTTCCAGCCCAATGAGATTTCAATACCATACGCATCGATGGCATCAAAATTTTCGGCAGCTAAAGCACCTCCAATTGTAACCGGAACCAACGCATCACGCTGTGTTAACAGATTGGTATTGCGGTCAAAAAATCCGTCGATATTGACCGACATGCGGCTATCCAGAAATTTTGAATCGATACCAACATTGTACTTGGTATTATCATCCCAGGTGGCATTGGGGTTTGGAGCGGCTTCCATTTTCAAACCCCATCCAACATTCTGAGATGTATTTGTTCCAAAAACAGAGCCTTTATTTCCCTGATAAGTATATCGTTGACGCCACAGCCATTCTTTTGTATTGTCCTTACCAAGGAATCCAACCGATGCCCTCAGTTTCAGGTAATCCATCCAGCTTACATTATCTTTAAAGAAGCCTTCTTCTGAAATAACCCAACCTGCCGAGAAAGAAGGGAATGACCCCCAGTAATTTTCAGGAGAAAATTTGGTTGAAGCATCGGAACGGAAGAGGAACTCGAACAAATATTTATCGGCATACGAATAATTGAAACGACCGATATATGACAACAAACCTGATTCGGTTCTTGTAGTTTCACCATCAGCGGTTCCGGTAGCTGTGTTCGATTGGCCATTGGTAAACGACAAGGGGTCGTCTTTGTAGTAGCGTACTTTTTCGTATTCCGATTCTGTTTTTTCAATTGAGAACAAGGCACTCACGTTGTGTTTTCCAAACTGGCGCTCATACATACTGTTGAAGTTCAACTGATAAGTGTCAGCACGGTCGCCATCGCGGAGCAAACGGTTACCATTTTTAACAGTGAAAGCAGCCTTCGAACCAGTAATATCACCTTCGTATAAGTGATTTCCGGTACCTGAACGTGCTGTAAAATAATAACCGGTATAGGCAGAACCAAGTTGTTTGTAAAGGTTGGTGCTTATGCCTTTTGAATAAGCCAATTTAAATTTCAAACCCTGAAGAATCTTGCTCCATCCAAAATCATACTCGGCAACTGTGTTGATGCGCATATCCGTTGGCTTGTTATGCTTGATATTGGCCAAACGCTCCACTTCAAAATAGTTGTAGTAAATGATGTCGTTATCGGTACGTTTATTTTGCGGTCCGTAACGTAAAATAGGCAGACCTGCAACATAAGGAGGCAAATAACCCGGAGTTGTCAGCAACGAAAGGTAATCGTTGTCGTCAACCTCGCCACCAATTTTATTGAAGGTTTGTTTACGGTCGGAGTAGTCACCGGATATTTGCAGGCTCACCTTGAAATGGTCGGCCACTTTAATATCAGCTCCGGCACGATAATTCCAACGCTCGTAATCCAAAGTACTTAAATTACCGTTTTGAGTGAAGTATGAAACTCCGGCATAGTAAGTTGCATTGTTACTACCGCCACTCAAACTAACGTTTTGTTTGGTACTTGTGCTGGCTTTCCAAGCATCATCCAGCCAATCATAGTTCAAACCTTTCATAGTTTCCAGCTCATCTGCCTGAAAGAATGAAGTCACAGGACTAGAAGTAACATTCTGACCGCTAATTCCTTTATACCGGTTATAGAAAACACCGTATTCGTAAGCGCTCAGCATTTCGGCACGCTGAACTTCGTCGTTATAACCAAACTGACTGCTAATCGACACTTTTGGCTTTCCTTCTTTTCCACGTTTGGTTTTAATCAGGATAGCCCCCTGTGATGAACGCGCACCGTAGATAGCAGCTGCTGCATCTTTCAGAACCGAAATACTTTCAATTTCGTTGGGATCGAGATTATTAAATGCGGTTTCATCAGCAATAAAATCGTCGATTACATAAATTGGGCTGGTGGTTCCGCCATTCTTCGATAAGGTGTACGGAGAACGAATGGTCAGCGAAGCGCCGAGCCCCGGACGAGTCATTCCGCCACTCACCGAAAGACCGTTTACGGTACCCTGAAGGGCCGCACCAAGGTTACCCACCGGAAGATCGGTGATTTCCTTTGGATTAACAGTTGCAATAGCTCCGGTAACATTTTTCATTTTCTGTGTGCCGTAACCAACAGCAACAACTTCTTCCAAATCAACCGAAGTCGATTTCAGAACGACATTGAATGATGCTGTTCCATTGAAAGGAAGTTCAACTGTTTGCAAGCCGATGAATGAAAAAACGATTGTCCCCTTTGCCTGAGGCAATTCAAGAGAAAATCGTCCGTCACTGTCTGTTATCGTTCCGGCTGTCGAACCTTTTACCACAACTGTAACTCCGGGAATAGGCACTCCGGCTTCATCTTTCACCAAGCCTGAAAGTTTTACGTTTCCTGCCTGGGCCGATGCCGTTTCAGCGGTCCCCAAAAGAAACAATCCCAGTAAAAAAATCATGATTAAAAACCTCGACAGTTTTGCGAGGCCGGTCTGCACACTAAAAATGGCAGGCTCATTTTTGACCTTTTTTTTCATACTTAATTGTTAGATTTATTAATAATTGTATGCTCGAGAATCACAAATTTCATCCATTCTACAGCTCTGTGTTTGATTCATTAAAAGCCTGAATCTATCTGGAATCGTTTCCAATTTATTTCAGTTTAATAATTCCTGACTTCTTTATAAATAAACCATTTGCATGAATGGTAACGTTTACATTTCAAAAATAGAATATTTCTGAATAACCACCAACTTATTGATTTAACTTCATTTCATCGAAAATTCTTATTTCCTGAATTTAAAAACACCGAAAATCATTTAAAGCATAAAACTACAGGGTACTTCTCTTTGTCTGCAATCCCTTATTTTTATGAACCGACAGGTCTTTTGAACAAAAGGATATGTGAAATTTCATCATTGCTGACTCCACGATTTCTTATTTTTCAAGTATTAAATTTCAACGATTTAATGTCGTAAAACATACCCTGTTTGCTCCTACTTCTTCCCTTTTTTCAATTCCAGGTAACCATAATAGGTTAAAGATGTGATATCGTTTTCATTCTTAAAAAACAGGCTCGCTACATAACCTACTCCAAACAGCAGAAGATGGCTGTAAACGCCAATCATGTATTCGTGATGAGTAAAATTTAGATTACCTAAATTGAGGAGCAATCGCTCCTGGCCTCCCCAGAAAACAGGAGTTGAAGTTAAAAGGGCGTAAGCCGTAAAAAGAACACTTGCCCCTATTCCAAAGTACAGCCCTTTCTTATTGGCTCTCCGGCTAAAAATGCCCAATAAAAACATTCCGGCTATGCCTCCTGAAAAGATCGCGTACAACGCAAAAATGGTTCCCAACACTCCTTCTGAGCCAGCCTTTACATAAAACAAGGCTATTCCGATTGTTCCAAGACCGGCCAGAATGACAAATAGTTTACTCATGAGCATTTTACATTTTTCGGAGCTGTTGGGTCTGAATCTTAAGTAATAATCTTCCACACAAATGGCCGAAAGACAGTTCAGGTCGGCGTTCAAGGTCGAAATTGCGGCAGCAATCAAACCTGAAAGCACCAAACCAACCACGCCAACAGGCAATTTAGTCATGATAAAATAAGGAAAGACTGCATCAGGATTCATTCCTGTCACAGCCTGATCGCCTGATATCTTGTAGTATGAGAATAATGCCGTACCAATAAACATGAACATCGCCCATACGGGAACACTCATCAATACTCCGAGCAAAGTAGCTTTTATGGCATCTTTATCCGATTTGGCGGTAAGGTATCTTTGAACGATGGTTTGGTCGGTTCCGTATTTCTGGATGGCATAAAATATTCCGTTTAAACTCATCACCACAAAAGTCAGGTTCACGAAATCCCAATCGAAGGGGCCAAACCCGATTCGACCGTTTTCCATGGCCACGTTCCATACCGCCGATGGTCCACCTTCCGCAGTAAAAAGAATAATAATCAACGAAACAATGCCACCAATGATCAGCAAAAAGCCCTGAATGACATCGAGCCAAACGATGGCCTCCATTCCGCCAAGCAGGGTGATGAAAATGACGACTATACCTACAATCCAGATAAACATGACGGTATCAACACCTGTCATTTTCGAAAGAGCGAGCGCCAGAAGAAAAAACACCGACCCCATTTTAGAGAAATGGGTGAGCAAAAAACTTAAAGAGCTATAAATCCGGGCAAATACGCCAAAGCGACGTTCGAAATATTCATAGGCGCTAAGCTTAATCACCTGCCGGAACAGAGGGACAATAAATCCGACGATAACCAACAAAACAATCGGAACCATTAATCCTTGCACAAGCAGCAGCCAATTCGACGAATAGCCTTCACCCGGATAAGCCAGGAAGGTTATGCTGCTAATGAGCGTGGCCAAAATGGAAATTCCGATAGCCCATGAGGGCAATTTCCCTCCGGCAATAAAATAGTTGCTGGTTGTTTTCTGCCGGTGGGCAAATTTTAAACCTACGGCAAGCGAAACAATAAATGAGATGATTATTATCGCAATATCAACAATGTGTAACGAATCTGTATGTCCCATTTTTAATCGTTAGTTTTAGTTTAGTCGCTCAATTCCTTAATTTATAATCGGATTGCTGTTCTCAAATACAAAATGTTCAGGCCACAAATAGCTTCCGGGCTTGGTGGTTATGCACAACTTCGGATATCCTTCAGCTTTCATTTGTATCACTCCAAACTCGGCCTCGTTACACGGATATAACTTATTAATCCGAAGATATTTTAACACCATTGAAGTGGTGGCACCGCCTTCAATAAATAAATCATTAAGTTCAAAATTATCTTCGACGATCGAAACCACCTTGCCAATACTTTCGCGCAGGCGCAACGACAAACCAGGTTCATTCTCGGGCTGATGGTCAATCGTAATCATCACACTGCACCCGCTGTTTAGCTGGTTCGTTATTTGATTTGCCCATTCCTCCAATAGTTGAGTATATTGATCGGTGTTGTAATAAACACCTTCAGGCATATTGATACGAACGACCTTATTGTGGTAAAACTTCTCGAGCATGCTGGGTTGTTTCGGATACATGCTTCCAAAAATAAACAAAGAGCTTTCGGCAAACGACAAATCAGATTGTCCCGGAGTAAGTTTTTGTTGATACATCGTTCCAAGCATCGCATCAAAAAAGCCTGACCCGCCGGCCACCATCATTTCCGGAGTTATTCTGGCTGTCCACGCGGTTAATTCTTCCGGAGTGGTTACATCGGCTATTATCATTCCTGAATCGGGTAATCTGTCGCTCAAACCTTTTGATACAACCTTATATTCCAACGATTTCACGATCTCGGTAACATTGGATGAATTCACCGGAAATTCGGGGTCGTCAGAAAATGAGGTTTCATTCAGGGGCAATGAATCAACAAAATATTGCCCTTTCACAATTGTTCTTCCTACCGATGGATTGGCGGCAACAATAAGCGCTTGTCGCCTGTTCGCCACGAACAATTGAGCTTCCAGCTCTTTGGCCACATGCCCTCTCAGTACCGAATCGATTTTCTTGAATATTAGCGAAGGTGAAAGTTCGAGCAGTTGTTTGGTGATTCGTGCCACTTCATTGTACGCCTCTTCTACGCCCAACGATCTGGTATCTGTTGCAATTACCAACAAGTCAACTCCCTCAGCCTTATTTACTTCAGTTTCAATAAGCACATTCAAACCGTACCTCAACCCCACTCCACCAATTTCGGCAGCACCGGTAAAATCGTCTGCAATAACTGCAATCATATCTTGGTTTTATTTTTTCTTTCCTGAATAAAAAAGCTTAATCGCGTATTCGATCGCATAAACCAATGCATCGGGACTTGCAATTCCTTTTCCCGCGATTTCAAACGCAGTTCCGTGATCAACCGAAGTACGGATGATCGGCAGCCCCAACGTGATATTTACACCTTTTACACTTTTCATCGAGCCGGTTTCCTCATCCCAGATGAATCCGGCCAACTTGAACGGAATATGCCCCTGATCGTGATACATGGCCACACAACCATCGAAACGCCCGCCACTTGCAAGGGCAAATAATGTATCCGGAGGGAAAGGTCCTTCAGCAAGAATTCCTTCTGCCTTTGCCTGTTCAATTGCCGGAACAATTTCCAATACCTCTTCATCGCCAAACAAACCGCCATCGCCGGCATGAGGATTCAGTCCCGCCACACCAATACGGGGCTGTTCGATCCCGATTTTTTGCAACCCATCATTCAGTAAATGAATGGTTTCAAGTACACGTTCCTTCTTTACCAGGTCGCAGGCTTTTCGGAGCGAAACATGCGTACTCACATGAATTACCTTTATTTTCTCGTCGGCCAGCAACATGGCATATTTAGGCGAATGGGTGTAATGCGCATAAATTTCGGTATGTCCCGAAAAATGATGACCGGCAGCGTTGATTGCTCCTTTATGAATCGGGTTGGTCACCGTTCCGTCCACTTCTCCGCTCAAAGCCAGTTCAATGGCCTTTTCAACTGACCGGAAAGCGATTTCTCCTGCTTCCACCGATATCTTTCCATATTCAATTTTCTCCAGACACTCAACCGGCAAATCGTAAATATCAATTGTTCCGAACTGAAAAGCAGCATCTTTAACTTTTGAAACAACATTGATTTTCAAGCCTGAATGAATCAAATCGAGTGCTTTTTGCATCAGTCGGGCATTACCAGTCAACAACGGTCGGCATTGCTCATAAATCTGTTGCTGACCAAAAACCTTCGCGGCTATTTCAGGCCCTATCCCCGCCGGATCGCCCATCGTAATCGCCAAAACGGGTAAATATTTTTGTGTTTCTGTCATTTCAAATTCAATTTTTCCAATTCCCCTTTCAGTTCAGCTAAATACTTCTCTTCTTCCTGAAAACTCATCGTTAACATGGGCGGAAGTACTTCTCCCGAACAAAGACCCATTGTTTTCATCAATGCTTTCAGCGCTGGTATCGATTGGCTCAGTGTTCGGTCTTTTTGGTATAAAGCCGAAATCCTATCGGTTTTTTCCTGAAGCTGAAGCGCTGTTTCCCCATCACCCCTGTCGACCGCGTCAACCAGTTGCACATACAATTCAGGACAAATATTTCCGGTACTTGGAACAATGCCGTTCGCGCCTTTCAGCAGCCCGTAAGCCGACATGGCAGCCCAGCCAATCAGAAAATCAAAATCTGCGCGATCGCCCCAAAGCCTGATTGACTCGTCGAGCCGTTCCTTGCTGCGCTCCGAATCTTTCAATCCATAGATATTGGGATGATAGCTCAATTTTTCAATGATTTCCAGAGGAATGGAATGATGGGTAGTTGCCGGAATATTGTAAATGAACAACGGTATTGGAACGGCATCGGCCAGTTTTTCCAGATAATAAAGCATCTGGTCGGCATTCATCGGGTAATATGCCGGAAGTTTGGCTACCAAATAGTCGGCACCAGAATCGGCATATTTTTGGGCATCCAAAATTGATTCAGCCAATGAATTTCCGGTCAATCCCACATAAATAGGCGCTTGTCCGGTAACTGAATTAACAACCAATTTGACAAGCTTTTCTCGCTGCGCTGGGGCAATTGAATCGCCCTCACCGGTTGTTCCCAATGCAAAAACAGAAATTCCTGCCTCCACAAACATCAGGCACATTCGTTCCACGGCAGCGCCATCAATTAAGCCGTCAGCAGTAAACGGGCTGACCATCGGCACAATGACTTTTTTCCCTGAATGTTCTATCTTCATATCAAAAAGCTTTTCGATAAATATTCATCGCATCTTCCAGCGTAACTTCGCGAATATTGTTTTTCAGCAAACGCTGAACGGTTAGCGCAGATTTTGCCATTTCGGGAATAGCAGATTCAGGAACATCCAGCTCAGATATTTTCGATGGTAAACCGCAATCTCTCATCAGCTTGCGAACCTGCAGAACACCTTCACGAGCGGTTTCCAATGCGGTCGGTCTTTGTGCTACGCCCAAAGCCAGAGCAACCTGCTCAAACCGATTAGGCGCGGCAACCATATTAAATTCCATCACTTCGGGCAACAGAACAGCATTAGCTAAACCGTGCGCAATTTTAAACTCGCTCCCCAGCGGATACGACAGCGCATGAACGGCAGTGGTATTGACCGGCCCCAGGCACATGCCGCCATACATACTGCCCAGCGATACATTTGTGCGGGCTTCCAAATCATCGGCGCAGGCCTTAACCAAATTCTGGCTGATCAGCCTCATTCCTTCCAGCGCGTACAAATCTATCACCGGATGGGCGAATTTGTTGGTAAAAGCTTCCAAACAATGCGTCAACGCATCCATCCCGGTTGAAGCAGTAATTCCAGCGGGCATCCCAATCGTCAGTAACGGATCGATGTAAGCAGCATCGGGCACCAAATACGGGCTAATAACCCCTTTTTTCATGCCATCTTTCTCGTCAAGCAAAATGGAATTGGGCGACACCTCGCTGCCTGTTCCTGAAGTAGTTGGCAAACAAGCCAAATACAAAGTGCGCGATTTCAAAAGACCGATACCGAAAACTTCATTGAGTGTCTGTTCATTCTGGTAAAGTGCTGCAATTAATTTAGCTACATCGAGCACGCTGCCACCGCCAATTCCAACAACTGCATCGGGTGCGAAATCAATTGCCTCGTTCATAAAAACATGATAATGTGAAACTCCGGGCTCAGAACTCAATGTATCGTTGATTTGAAAAGTGATGCCCATATCGGCAAGTGGCGCGAGTTGTTCGCTGATTCTTCCGGATAAAATTGGCGCAGAAAGTATATAAAGTCGCTTTTTGCCCAGCACTTTCATGTCCTCAACGAACCGGTCAAAACTTCCGGCGCCGAAAACCAATTTCTCTGGATGATGAATGACAACAGGTTGCATTTAATATTCTATTCTTAGATGTTTCTGAAATCGTTTACATTTTTCGACATGAGTATTCTGCAAATCTCTGACAAAACAAAAAAGTGAGAAAATCAGCAGGAACTGCGTATCATCAACTCTGCATTCAAAGTCATCTGAATACAAGGTCGAAGTGGGTCGTTGATGCGCTGAATAAGCAATTCACCCGCACGCTTGCCAATTTCGTAGGCTGGCTGACGCACAGCAGTCAACGGGGGATTCAGCGAACTCGACCAAAACATATCGTCGAAACCAATGATAGCAACATCTTTAGGGATTTCCTTCTTCAGTTTATGAATGGTTTCGAGTGCACCTAAAGTAATCAGGTTATTTCCGGTGAAAATTGCATCGGGCGGGTTTGCCATATTTAGCAACTCGGCACAAAGAGTTACTCCACTCTCGTACGATGAGTTTCCATATTTAATAAGTTCAGAAAACAGTAATTTGTTGGATTCGAGCGCCCGCCGGTACCCATTCTCGCGCATACGGCTCGATGGAATTGTGCTTAATCCGGAAATATAGGCAATGCGTTTATAGCCCGATTTAACGAGGTGATTCACCGCGTTAAACGAACTTTCTTCGTTGTTCACCCAAACAATATCCACATCGATACCCGTCAATCCGCGATCGACGCAAACCACCGGCAATCCGTTCTTGATGATGTCTTTGAGCCGCTGGTCGTTTTCGCTCACCGGCGCTGCAATCAGGCCATCAATCGATTCCGACTGAAGGATATCCAAATACATGATTTCCTTCTTATCGTCCTGACCATAATTGCACATGATGATGGCATAATTATTTTTGTAGGCAACATCCTCAATGCCCCGAAGCACATCAACGTAAAAAGGATTCTGAATATCAGGAATTAAGACACCAAGCAAATTGCTTGATACACTTTTCGACCTCAATCGTTTGGCAACCCGACTGGGCTGATACTTGAGTTCTTTGATGGCCTTTAAAATTTTCGCACGGGTCTCATCATTCACGCTATCGCTGTTGTTCAGTACCCGGGAAACCGTTGCAATCGAGACACCAGCCCTTTTTGCAACCTCATTCATACTTGCCATATCCGTTCAGTTAAATTCGTTTTGCTTCTTCGAAGTAAACAAAAATAGTTTTTTCAAAGACAAATGTAAACGTTTTCATAGAAAAAAGAAGAATTTATTTTAATATTGCTGTAAAAATGTTTCTAAACAGAATTTCAGGATGCTCAGTTCCGAAATAATCCTTGAAACTTCATGCTAACAACCAATTAATGAACAAAATGAACGGTAAATCATACCTCCGGAATACAATTCTTTCCCTGGCAATCGTATTTTCAGGACAAATCCTGGCGCAGCCGGTAAAAGGTACGTTTGAAAAAACGATCAGCTATGAAAAGTTCATCAGTCCGCCAAACGAATACCGTTCGTTTCCGTTTTATTCCATTAACGACTCGATGGATGTGAGGGAAATCACCCGGCAAATCCACGGTTTCAAAAATGCAGGCTTGGGCGGTTTCTACATGCACAGCCGCGATGGTCTGATTACCGAATTTCTGGGCAAAGAATGGTGGACTATGATGGATGCTGCCGTGAAAGCCGCGCAGGAAGCCGGATTGCAAATCATGTTTTACGACGAAGACAAATGGCCGAGCGGCTTTTCCGGAGGAATTATTCCGCGCATGAGCGAAGACTACCGGGCCAAATCGTTGGTCAGGCTGAAAAAAGAAACGCCGCTGCCCGCAGGTTCTCTTATCCTTAAAGAAGACGCGCAATACAAATATATTCAGCATACTTCGCCAATGGGCAACCCTCTTTTTAACGGCACCTGCTACGTCGATTTATTCAATCCTGAAATGGTATCCAAATTTCTGGAGGTTTCTTACAAGCCTTATATCGAAAAGTATTTCAGCCAGATTAACGATTACCGATTTGCCATTTTTGCCGACGAACCGCATATACATGCCCGCTATTTCGACAAAAATACGCCCAATGAAGGTGCACTCTCCTACTCGCCTTGGGTGGCCAAACGCTTTTCAGAAAAATATGGCTATAATTTGTTGGACAAAGTCGATCTTTTGTTTGAAGAAAAAGATAACTGGCGCGAAGTACGACTTCACTACTACCGTGCTGTGGCCGAACAGTTCGACGAAAGCTTTGCCCGCCAAATATCGGAATACTGCGAAAAAAACGGCATCAAATTCACCGGACACTATTTGGGCGAAGATGATCTGGAAAAAGTGCGCGACCGGATTGGAAATTCGATGATGCACTACCGCTGGATGCAACAGCCGGGAATGGACCTGCTTGGACTCTCCCTTTCGGACCGACTGCTTACTGCACGCAGCGTGAGCAGTGTTGCCAATCAATACGATACGCCGCGTCGCCTGTCAGAATTGTTTGGCATCAGCGGACAAAACATGAATTTTGAAGACCGGATGTGGCTGGCCGGATGGCATGCCATTCTGGGCGTCAACCATTTTTGCCCGCACCTCACGTTATACAGCATGAAAGGCCTGCGCAAACGCGACTACCCGCCAACCTTCTCCTACCAGCAACCCTATTGGTCGTACAATAAAAAGCTTGAAAATTACATGGGGCGCATCGTCTACGCAGCCACCATTGGTAAATATGCTCCCGAAATTTTGGTTATCAACCCGTTGGAAAGCGAATATCTCAAAGGCAGAGCCGATAAGGATTTTACCAACAGCGTACAAAACGTGATGGAAATTTTGCAGGCCAGTCATTACGATTACGATTTGGGCGACGAACAAATTATTGCTGAAAAAGGACAAATGGCCACCAAAACGTTGTCGGTTGGCTCCATGCACTATTCCAGCGTCATTTTGCCTGACATGATTTCCATTCGCGAAACAACGATTCAGCTTTTACTCCAACTAAACGGAACCGGAGGCTCGATATTTAGCGTTGGTCGTTTTCCTGAATTTGTGGATGGCAAAGCCGGAAATCCACTGTTGGACGAGCTGAAAAAAACATGCATCAGAACCGACGAAAAACAGTTGGCAGATGCTTTAAAAGCCCGAATCAACCCGAATATCTCCATAACCGGGCCCGATACTGACAAAGTTTGGACTCAGCTGCGAACAAGCGACGACGGAAACCTCGTACTCCTATTCAACACATCGCACACCTCACCGTCGAAAATTCTTCTGAAACCATTCGCTTTGGAAAAAAATGCTGTGCTTTGGAACCCAGCCAAAGGGAAATGCTATACGCTGAAACCAAATCCGGAAGGACAATTTGAGTTGGAACTGGAAGCCTCAGAAGTGCTTTGGATTACCTCCGGAAAATTCAACAGGACAGCAAAAATATCAGGCGAATACGCTATAAATAAACCTGAAAAAGAAATTTTAAGTCTGAAAAATGAGTGGCAGGGAAAACGCCTTTCGCCGAATGCCCTGACGCTCGATTTTGCCCGCTACTCCACCGATGGAGGAATAACCTTCAGCGATTCGGAACCCGTGATCGGAATTTTAAACCGGCTGAACGACGAAGGTTTCAGTGGAAAGCTTCTATTGCTTTATCCGGTTCAAATAGAACAAGTTCCAGCTAATTGCAAACTGGTTTTGGAACAACCGACCATGTACAGCAAAGTGCGCATCAACACTCATTTGTTCCCATTTAAAACCGATGGATTTTATGTCGATCACCAATTTAAAACTGCCGATATAACTTCACTTCTGCAAAAGGGGAGCAATACCATAGAACTCGAACTCGATTACAAACCGGCTGTAAAAACCAGTGCCATAGCCACCGAACGTTATGGTTCGGAAATTGAAAGCATTTACCTGACCGGTGATTTTGGCGTTATGTGCCATAACGTTACAGAGGTGAATAACAGTCAGCGCAATGCCACCGGTAATTTCCAATCGCGACCGGTTCACCAGGTACAATCGTTTTCCATTG
Source organism: uncultured Odoribacter sp. (assembly GCA_964422425.1). Taxonomy (GTDB): domain Bacteria; phylum Bacteroidota; class Bacteroidia; order Bacteroidales; family Prolixibacteraceae; genus Aquipluma. Next base: position 42,764 of record CAYRBM010000006.1, on the reverse strand, counting down.
GTTCGGAGAAATCTCATTTTTCAGGCGATGTGAGCATAGCTGGTTATCCGTTTTATGCCGGGGCTTTTGAAATGAAACAAACCTTCGAAATCGCAAGCCTGAAAAAAGACAGCCGCTATTTGCTCGAATTGCCGAACTGCGAAACCATAGTTTCTATCGTTGAACTAAACGGAATCGTTCTGGATACCTTGTGCTGGGCGCCTTTTAAAACAGATATTACCAAAGCTCTTAAACCAGGTAAAAACGAGTTGAAAATTACAATGGTAAACTCGCTGCGAAACCTTTTGGGGCCGCACCACCACAACCGGGGCGAACTGATCAAAGTGGGACCAAACAGTTTTACCGGAGCCGGTGGCTTTCCTGACGCAGGAGGTGACGAGAATTGGTACGACTTGCGCAAAACTAACACTAAACTAAAAATCTGGACCGACAGGTATCACCTGATTCCGTTCGGGATGCTGGAGCCGGTGCGGGTTTTGGAAAGAGAGAAATAATGAATTTGACGAGAAATTAGCTCATTTTTAGAAACTATTTTTCAATTGTATTGGCGCTGTTTCGTCCTAAAAAAGGTTTTTACTTTTTGACGCTTCACCAAGAAGACGGTTTGGTATTCGGTGGTTCGACACCCCGGATTAAAATCCAAGGCTACAAAATTGGCGCTCCTGCGGAGCTATTTTCGTTATTTATTCTTCCAGCTCGTGGTTGTTATATTTGGGTTTCGGCTCAAAGATGATATTTAGTTCAGGCTGGTAGAGAACTTCATGAGAGGCTTCAATATTCTTATGAAATGTTTCGGGTAACCGTGCCCAATCAAACACTTCAACCAAAATAGGAATGTTGCTCTCCCGAATTTTTTCTTTCAATTCCATCAAAGTATCCAAAGAAAGCTTTTTGCGGTCAGGGGTAAGAATCACCAAATCCAAATCACTCCCATCATGCGCATACCCTGTTACACGGCTACCATAAGCCCAAACCTCTGCCGAAAGGGAAAGTCCAGAGAAAATATCAAGTAGAATTTGTTTGTATTTACTCTTCAGCAACATCGTTCTGTTTTTTAATCATTTCAGTCAGACTCAGTGCGTCGGCAATAAATGAAGGCAAGATTGTCAGGATTTCTTCAGCAAAATTAACCCCATAATCGTGTGCTGTGTTATTGCGATTATCGCGGTATCTCAGCCATCGCTCACAGGTTTCATCGGTCATCAAGCTACGCAATACCGCATGTCGAAACAAATCTTTGAAATACAATCGATCTACTTCCTTCGAGGAAGAAAAATAAGGATTCAGCACTTTGCGCAATAGCTTTCCGCTCTGTTCCAATATAATCTCAAATTCTTTAATACATGCAGACCGGTACATCTCATATTCAATTGAATCTGATTTTTCGGTATTCAGCAACGAATAAGCATTTTCCAGCGTTCTGATACAACGTTCGTAATAGGTGGTATCAATACTCATAGATCAAATCTTGTTTTTTAATAGGTAATGTCTGCCCTGAAAACTCAAAAGTAACAATTTAGTGCGAGTGGATAAGCAAAACTGGTGTTCTTTTCTTTATTAGATCCGCATGATTCTTTCTAATCCATTAGAAAGAATTCAATGTCCCGACAACGATCTTTTTAATGACATTGGCGCTATTTCGTCCGAAATAAGGTTTTCGATTCAATCCACGTCATCGCGCGGACGTTTTGGTATTCGGTGGTTCATTACTCCAGATTAAAATCCGGGGCTACAATATTATCGCTCCTGCGAAGCTTGTCTTACTCCAATTTAAAAATTTTCGCTGTGCCGCCGTGCCGCCGTGTTCCATAATTAATGCCCGTTAAAGATCAAATACAAGCTAACCATCACAATAGCCAGTGCGCCCCACATGATCCAAACGCGTTTGGAGGTTTTGGGTAGCGGTTCCTGTGTTTCCAGCTGCTCGTATACTTTGCCTTTGCTGTCGAACAGCGAAACGATTATGGCCGCAATTGACAGGATCGCAAAAATGTAGAACGACAACAGCAAATAGTGGGGCCATATCGGGTATTTATCGGGCGTAAACACCCACAGATACAAAATACCAACACCTAGGCTGAAAGCTGATCCGGCGGAGAGGACCATATTCACAGCCAGGCGGGTGGTGCGTTTCCAGAAAACAGTGAGCAGGAAAACCACAGCCAACGGCGGGGCAATAAACCCGAGTACAGACTGAAATACATCGAACAGGTTCAGCCCTTTGATGTTGTCGATAGCCAATGCCATTAAAACGGCAAACACACATCCAACCACAACAACAATGCGTCCCATGCGGATAATCTCCTTGTTGGTGGCCTGCGGATTGTATTTTTTCACATAAACATCCATCGTAAACACGGTACTTAATGCATTGAGCGAAGAGCCTATCGTTCCAACTAAAACTGCTACCAAAACCACGATAACTAGTCCGTTCAATCCGGGAGGAAACAGATTGGTAACCATAGTCATATAGGCTTCATCCGGATTTTTCAACTCAGGAAAAAGAATGAAGCAAAGGATTCCGGTCAGAATAAACAATGGCAATGACAGAATTTTTAGCCAACCAATAAAGTTAACGCCCAACTGGCCCTGTTCGAGGTTTCGTGCTCCCAAAACGGATTGCACCATGGCCTGATCGGTACAGAAAAAAGCAATCGCCGACACCGGATAACCCAGCAAAATGGCTATCCACGGGTATTTCGGATCACTGGCCGGACGAACCAAATTCCAAAATTCAGGAGGAACAGCATGAAAAACTTTGGATAATCCGCCCACTTTTATTACACCCAAAATGCTCAGCATGAGCGAAACCCCTATCAGCAGCAACATCTGAAGAATATTTACTTTTGCGATGGCTTTCAACCCTCCGGCAAATGTGAAAATACCGGCAAATGTTACCAACACTATAATCGACTGCCACATGGGAATTCCTAAAATCTGGCGCACCAGGAAACCTCCGGCAAACAAGCCCAGCGAAAGCCACGAAATCAGCATTTTAATGAGTGCATAAACGGCCAGAATGTCGTTGGTCGAACTTCCGTAACGGTTGCCCATAAACTCGGGCATGGTGCTCACCTTAGCTGCGATGTAGCGCGGGGCAAACACCACAGCGAGCAAAAACAGGAAAATAAACGCGTAATAATCGAAATTAACAGCGACGATTCCGGTTGAGAACCCCACACTCGCAAAGGCCAGCAACATAGATGGGCCCACGTTGGTTCCCCACATGTTAAATCCAATGCTACTCCAACCCAGCGATTTCTGAGCCAGGAAAAGCGTGTCGTCGGTCTTTTTCTTGCCGCCAAAACTCGCCCTGTAACCAATAATAAACAGTGCCACCAGGTAAGCCACCACAATGGCATAATCCAAAGTGGTCAACTGTTCTACAATATTTCCTTTCATTCAGTTTAGTTTTTAGAAAAGCCCCCTAAATCCCCCAAACGGGGGACTTTGGGATCAGCTTAATTGCACAATATCTTATCCTTGTTGAACCGTTCCTGCCCCTTCCCATTCAAAGAACGATCAGGAATGGGGCTTTAATTAGAGTCCAAAGTCATTCAATATGTCCTGAATTTTCACCGGCAATCCTGTCTTCAACGACCGATCCATGGCTTGCAACAAGGCGATGGTTCCAATTCCTTCTTTCAGGTCGGGATAAGCGGTTGCTCCAGAGGCCAGACAATCAGCAAAATATTCGTAATAATTCTGGTACTCGCCCGCATGGTGCGACTTGCCTTCAAACCGAAAATAATGTTTCAACCTGTGATCGAATGTCACCTGCTTTTCTTCGCCTGAGCGGTCGGTAATCGAATAGCGCAAATCCATGTAATCGGCCTGACTGCAACCTTCGGTACCGCGCAAAATGCAGGTCATTTCGCTTTCGCGGAGATTTGGCTGAACCGGACAGGAATATGTTCCGCTCACCTGCGCAATGCGTCCGTCTTTCGCTTTAAAGATAAAGTGCATGGTGTCCTCGTTTTTCAATCCGCCAGCTTTGCCATTGGGGCTGAGCATTCCGTAGCCCATCACTTCGTCAATCTCCGGCAAATACCAGCGAATAAAATCAACCGGGTGACTCAGTCCGCCATACAGCCATTTAAAACTGTCCTGCAACGACCAACCTTTGCCCAAAAACCAGCGGTGGTCGGCATTGTAATGCGATTCAATAGTTACCAGTTCGCCAATCTCACCTTTTTCGAAATCGGCACGTTGTCGTTTCATGGGCTCAAAAAAGCGACTGCTTTGCCCAACAAAAACCCGTTTGCCCGATTTTTCGCAAAGTGCGAGCAATTCGTTTGCTTTCGACAGGTCATCCATCAACGGTTTGGTGCAAATCACGTGTTTCCCGTGTTCCAGAGCCATTCGAATGTGTTCGGCATGAAGATGATCTGGCGTATAAATGCCAATTACATCGATTGCCGGATCGTTCAGCAGTTCATCATAACTGGTTGTATACCGATAAAAGCCGAACTCTTTTGCCCGTTGTTTGCATAATTCCTCATTCCGGTCGCAAATCGTGCGAAGCTCCCATTTCTCACTTTGCAAGGCAGCCGACATCGTGCTGCGCCCTTCTCCCAATCCCAATATTCCAAGCTTTAACATATCCTATTTTTTACCACAGAGAACACGGAGTAAACACAGAGTTAATTGTAAATGAAATGCCTATAATTCTCTTTAATATATTTTTCTCTTTATCTCTGTGTTCTCTGCAGTTATTTTATTAACGGTATTTCTCTACAATTTTCAAAGCTGCATCAATATCTTTTTCTGATTTGAAATCGACATTGATATGCAATCCCTGGTTGCCAACATTGTCAATCAGCGGCTCCAGTTCATCCAACGTCACCCAGTTGGCCATCACCGACTTCCCGCCAGCCAAAATACGTTTGTACAAATCGTACCAGCAGAGATCGCCACCCTGTGGTTGTCCCACACCCGGCGTCCACTGAATGGCATTCAGTTCGTCGATTTCGAGCAGTGCATCCAAATGACGTTGTGCATCAACTCCATCCAAATGGTAAAGCGTGTAATCAATTTTACGGCACTGTTCCCAAATAAACGGTTGCACAAAGCGGCGGTAATCCTCTTCAGAAATCATGATGGAAAGGTCGCATTGCAACTTGGAAACCTTGCCAGGCGCCCAAAGCGAGAAATAACAGAAAGTCATCTCGTCACCTTCGCGTATGATGTTATATATCCGATCAAAAGCTTCAAAATAAGCCTTGTTAACCTGCTGAAGCTGTTGCTCCAGACCATCCGGGTCCATGATCATATCCATCATCGTATTGCCGGTGCCGCGAATACTGGCCAACACATCCAACCCTTCCACCAAATCCGGACAGCCAACATAGTAGCAGTTGGCTGAATTGACCTTACAGGCTTTCAACAAATCTTCGTGCAGTTTCCACGCCGGATTATTTTCGTTAAAATTCAGGTTTAGCTCCTGCCCTTCCACATGCTTAATCCAGATGGTATCTTCACCACCATCGAGTATAGCGCCCAACATGGCTGCCAGTGATCCAGGCCCCAGGTGCGTATTGGCTACCGGCAGAATGTCGGCTTTAAACGAGCTGCGCGACAGTTGGTAATGCAGGTTCTGAGCCCGCCACTGCGGATCGAACCAAAACTGATTCAGGTCGCGGGCAGGCGTTGGCGGCGCAATCAATTCATGCGGAGCCCCATCCTTTTGCAGGTGTTCCCACATGGTCAGTACAATTCCTTTTTGGTTCCACCAGTCGGTATATCTTTTTTTCGTTTCGTCCAGATTTTCTTTCCAGGTCTTCATAAAGTTCAAAGTTTAAAGTCTCAGTCGCGAAGGCTGTATCGTTGAATATTGGTTATTGGTTATTCCATTTTGGTTATTAATTGATTAACGAACAACGATTTTTGATTTTGATTTTACTTCGTTAATCGTCAATCCTCAATCTATAATCGTTAATCATTCTTGCTTTTCCATGTTTCTGCCAGAATGCTTCGGTCGAGCCCGCCAAAGTTTTCATCAAACCTCACATCAGCAGCTTTTGATAAATCTATCTCATCGGTATTGCTTACCACATGTGGATAAACCGGTATTTCTGCTCCGTATTTCACCCAAACAGGCATTTCGTCGAGCGGACATTCAAAACTATTCAGCCAGCGGCCACCTTCCGAAATTTCTCCGGAAAACAGGTTTACCCACTTTCCTTCGGGCAAATACACATCGCGGCGGTTTTCGCTGTTCATCACCGGCGCAACCAAAAAGTCATCTCCGAAATAGTACTGATCGTCAATATGCCAGCAGACTTTATCTTCCGGATGATGGAAGATCAACGCTCGGAGCATCGGATAGCCGGAAGTGGTTACTTTTTTACTCTGCTCAACAATGTACGGAATCAGTGCATAACGCAACTTGAGCCATTTACGCACAATGCCCGATATTGCAGGATATTCGTAAGGTTCACGCTTGGAAGTTCCGTGGTAGCGCAGGTGCGACGAGAATACCCCAAACTGGGTCCAGCGCACATATAAATCGTCAGGCACCACCGAGTTCATAAAGTCTGGCACACCGTGGAAGCCCGGTACGTCGTGGCTCCAATACCCGAAGCCCGATAAACCGATGTGCAGGCCACCTTTCAGCGAACCGGCCATTCCATCCCAAGAGCATGCTGAGTCGCCGCCCCAATGCAACGGATAGCGCTGACAACCAGACCAACCGGCCCGCGCCCAAACAATGCCATCTCCAGTTACTTCTTTGGTGACTTCGAAGGCAGCTTTCTGGTACAACAAGGCATACAGGTTATTGAGCAATTCCGGTTTCATGGCGTGGTATTCGGCATCCATGTGAATGTCTTCACCAAAATCTGTTTTGATACAGACAACGCCCATCTCCAGCAAATTTCGGAGCAAATCCTTGTACCACTCCACCGCTTTGGGATACGTAAAATCGATGGTTCCGGCATAGTCAAGAGCCGAGAAATTAGAACCGCCCTGTTTTTCCACCTGTTTCAGGATACACATGTATTTGTTTTCGAGCGCCTCGTCGTGCTGAGCGGATTTAGCGGCAATGTAAGGCATTTGCCACAAACTGACTTTGAAGCCATTCTCACGCAAATCGTGAATAAATTGCTTCGGATCAGGGAACCGTTCGGGGTTAAATTTCCATTCGCACAACCAATCTGTAACAAACCAACCAGTATCCAGGTGAATCACGTCGCAAGGATAATCTTCATCACGCAAACGCTTACAAATACCATTCACTTCGTCGGCTGAAAAATAAGTCATGCGGCTCATCCAGGTTCCGTAACTCCATAACGGAAGTTCGGTTGGGAAGCCAGTCAGACGGCGGTATTCGTATAGAATTTCTTCAGGAGTTTCACCTCCCAGCAAGAAAACATCCATAACAGGTTCTTCGCAAAGCAACTGCGCCGAACGGGTTGAATGATCGGCCAGCGAAAACTTGGAATGCGCCGAAGTGTGCATAAACACGCCATACATCCGGCTCGACAGAAAGAAAGGGATATTCTTGTAGGTACGGCGATTATTCACGCCCTGCCCATCCTGATTTTTTAGCTGAAACGTATGTCCCGACAAATCCATCTTGGTAAACCGTTCACCGGTCCCCACAAACTTTTCGTCAGGCTGAATATGGAACGACAGGGTTGTCCGGTTGGGTTGCCCGTCGCGTTCAACAAGCGCCAGCGGGTATGCATCGTGGCGGGCCGGAAAGAAATGATCGTGGGCACTCAGTTTAAGCTCCTTTTTGCCATCCGGATAGAACGACAGTTCGAGCGTTTCTTCCGGCTCCGGCAACAAATCGCTCCAATGATCAAGTTTTAAAGGTCGGCGATCCAATCGGGCGCGCAAAAGCCCGTCAGCATCTTTCACCAGCCATTCTGCTTCCGATTTCTCAATCTGAAGTGGAACTACCTGAAGCGTTGAATCAAGCGACAGCATAAGCGAATCGGGCATTTCAGGAACACCAAACCCTACTGATACCCGCAAAATCTTCGAGCCATAAGCACGTAACCGCAAACTATAGTTTTTACGGGCCACATCCCGGTCGGGGGTAATATCGTTGGATATTTTTTGTTTCTGGAAAGGTATCTCAAACACAACGTCGGTACCATCAACCCTCGCATCCACCGGAGTACAGGTTTTCCACAATACATCGTTACCCGGCAATGCGGTATCGAAATCCAGAAAATCAAAAAGTTGAAAATTAGTCTGTTTCATAATCTATAATTCGCATCTGGCAATTGGCTACTGGCCACCGTCAAGCATTTTGCCAGCAGCTAGCGGCTAATAGCCGGCCGCTTTTTATTCTACACATTTATATTTCACCACAACCTCTTGACCTTTCAGGATGGTCAATTCGTATTGCTGATCTCCGGCTTGTTTGATTTCTGCACCTTTACAAAGTGGTTTCGAAGCACTTTTAAACCGAAGTGTTCCGGTACCTTCATCCGATTTCACACGGATTTCTGTTTGATTACATGACACATGAACTTTTCCGTTTGGAGTTGGCACATCGCCTTCCATCCATTTTAAATCGCCCAAACAAGGTTCTACCAAATAGGTCTGGTAACCCGGCGAAGTTGGCTTCACACCTAAATAATATTTACCCAACAAGTAAATTGGACTGGCACCCCAGGCATGGCACAGGCTTTTTCCGAACGGACGGCCGTACATTGCCAGTAGTTCAGGATTTTTTTCTTCCGGATTGTATTTTTCCCAGAAAGTGGTTGCCCCCAGGTTGATCATTCCGCCCCAGTAATCGCGGATTTCTTTCAGTACATATTTTTGCTCGCCCAAAGCGCACAGGGCTTCCAATTCGTAAAAGCGCATGTATGGCGTGGTGATTTTTAAGGCATTCGGGTTCAGCAAAACATTATCCTTGACAGCTTTCGTTTTATCCTGATCGAGGTAGTTGAATAACACGGCAAACATGTTGGTAAATGGTGTTACCTGCGTACTCAGTTCGCCGTTTTCGCGGTTATGCACAAAAGCATTGTACTGCGACGACCAGAATATGCCGAATATCTTCGACTTCAAATCAGAAGCCAGTTTGCTGTATTTAGCCGAGTTTTCCGAATCGTTCATCAGGTTGGCGCACAGAGCCATCGTTTCGAGGCTCCGACAGAAAAGCAACTGTTCGAAGCTTACTTCGCCAGCTTTACTTATTTTGAAATCTGCCCAATCAATAAATACCCAGTCACCGGCCAATCCCTGCATCATTCCGTCTGAATTCCGGCGCGAAAGGCAATAGTCCATCAGACTTTTCATGCGTGGATACAATTGCTCAATCAACTGTTTGTCCCCGGTGTACTGATAATAGTCGTACACGCCCATGAACCAGTAGAACGTATAGTCCATGATGGTATTGATGTGGCTTGTTACCGGATCTTTTCCCCGCAACACAAAAGTTGTTCGGCTCACAGAAGGAGAATCGAAAAACAGGTAATAGTTCATCAGGTAACTTTGGTAAGCATCGCCACTCCACACCCAGCGGTCGCGTTTAATGCCATCGATGAAAAACTCACGGGTTGTCAGGTGGAGCGTATAAGCGCCAACTTCCCATATATTATTGAGTTGCTCATCGCTGCAACGAAAACTGCCTTTGTAATCCAGCGGAAGATATTCGTACAGCATCGACACAGAGCTGTACGAAAGATTGGCATCGTCTTCAACATACACATAGCGGAAAGCCTTCGAACCCGCCACCGTAAAATCGCGGGCTGTGGCGTGATCAACCGGGATGCGGTCGAGTGTTTCGCAATGATCGGTCGACAAAGCCTCTTCGGGCGATTCGCCATAGTAAATATTCAGCGTACCCTTTCCTTTCAGTCCGTTAAATTTCACGTAACCAAATGTTTCCTTACCGAAGTCATAAAGCGTACCTTTACTCTTCTTTTCACTCGAAACAACAGTTTCGGGTTCAGTTGCAAGTTTAAACTGTGAAGGCAATGCATCCGGAGCATTAAAATTCCACGAACCGACATTCATATAAGTGGTTCCCGAAGAAGTGTCAGAAGCTTTTCCCGATTCATCGATCCATTCCTTGTCCTCGAAAGTTACTTTCCACGAATTGTCTGATTTTATGGTTTTGCCATCGATAAAAATTGCGGGAGGTGTTGACTGATTCCACACCTTAATATTCAGACTGTGTTTCCCTGCTGGTAAAGTAAATTTCTTTGGCATACCGAACTGAAGTTGACCATCCAGTTTAATATTGAAAGTGCCTTCCACAGCTATTTCAATTTCTTCGGTTTCAGCCAAAACAAACTGTTTACTGAATTCAACCAACACATAATGGCTATCCATTTTCCAAAATGGTGGAAAGAATGATCCACGTTCGGTCCGGCGGTTTTGCATTTGATTCCCGAGCCATATTTCGTAATCGCCCGGATACCAAATCCAGGTTGCAACTGAAGAGGAATCCTGTAAAAAAGATTTTTCCATTTGTTTAATTTTCAATAACTACGTCAATTCCGTATTAAAAATCGTCTCCGTATCGTTCTTTGGTTATTTCTTGTAACGATTTGCCGCGTGTTTGTGGTGTCCAGATCGTTCCAATAATTAAGGCAACAAGAAGCAATCCGACCATCATGTAGGCTGCAGTATTAAATCCTTCGCCGTGCTCTCCATAAATATGAACAAACACCAATCCCCAGGCTGCCGCGATACCCCTAACCGCAAAGAACATAATCCCCTGAGCGGCAGCGCGATATTTAGCAGGAAACAATTCAGAAGCCCAAAGTGCATAAAAGGCCTGTACACTTAATCCGGCGTGTGTACCCCAAAGAATAGTGAAAGTCCATAAAGCGAAATAATTTTTTATTCCAACAAAAATGAGGATAAACCATGCCGATATGCCTATCAACGTGCCGATAAAATAGAACCAGCGCTGATTTACTTTATCGACTAACATGGCAAAGCCGAAATACGTTACCGCAATAATGACGATCCACTGTATGGCGGATACCATATTCGCCTGTCCGTTGGAAAGACCGCCTGCGGTTTCGTATATATGCTGTTGAAAGAAACCCATCACCGAAGCCACCATGTTCCAGGTAATGTAAATACCTGCAAGAAAAATCATAGTACGTATGTTAACCTTATTGGTGAAAAGAGTTCCGAATGATGCAAAAACTCCCGGTTGCTTTTCACTGCCTTGTGCCTGCTTAGCTTCTTCCCAATCCTTAGATTCATTGAGTTTTCGTTGCAAAGTCCAGGCGATAAACGCTACAATAAACAAAGAGCCAAAAATCAGGCGGCTGCTGAATACTCTGACTGCCTCAGCACTGGTATCGTTTCCGGTAAAGAATGTCGCAATTTTTTCCACATAGCTGTATAAAACACCCGCTGAAGCAGCAGCACTACCCGGAGCCAGTAACATTCCCAAAAGCAAAATAATCGTCGGGCCAACTCCCCAGGCAAATTGAGAAATACCCATATTCCGTCCGCGATTACCCACTTCCGAATTTTCAGAAATATACGTCCATGAAGCAGGAACACCCGCTCCCACCGAGATACCCGTAACCAGAAATCCGGTCAGCAGCATCGGGAAATTGACCGTGAACATGATAATTGCAATCCCCACCATATACACCAACATATTGTAGGTGTAGATCGTTTTACGTCCGTATTTGTCGGCAAGAAAGCCGCCGATTATAGCGCCGATAGCCGCTCCGAAACAGTTGGCACTGACGGCATTAAGCCAGCCCAAATGTCCTTCATTAAGTCCGAGGTAATTTTGCCAAAGAGTCAATCCGCTTGCCCCGGCCACAATCGCTCCCGCATCAAGATAATTGGTAAGCGATACAGCAATCGTACTTTTTAAACTTCCTTTTTTATGTTCCATGTATTTATATTTAATATTTTATTATCTCAATTTTTTGCCGATCAGGAACCAATAAGTACAGCGATAACCAACACAGCAAATAAGCTACACTGGCGATCCCGAAAACCACGTAATAACTACCTGTAAATTCAAGGATAAGTCCAACTGCTCCGGAAAACAGGATGCCACCTACAGCACCTGCAAAGCCTGCCAGTCCAGTGACCGAACCCACAGCACTTTTGGGGAAAATATCAGAAACAATGGTGAAAATATTGGCAGCATATCCCTGGTGTGCAAAAGTGGCCATCGAAATCAGCAGAACAGCCACCCACAAATTAGTCGTGACCGATGCAAAAAAGATGGGCACCACGAACAATGCCATCACGAAAATGGTGTTCTTTCGGGCCTTTACCGGATTCATCCCGCGATTGATCAGGAACGACGACATCCAGCCGCCAAAGATTGAGCCCCCGATTGAAACCACGTAAATCAAAATCAAAGGCAACCCGATATTAGTCAGGTCAATGTGATAATTCGAATTCAAAAATTTGGGCAGCCAGTAAAGAAAAAACCACCAAATCGGGTCGGTCAGGAACCGCGCCAGACAAATTCCCCAGGTTTGTTTATAGGATATGATTGCTTTCCACGGAAGTTTTGCTGTTTCAGGCTCCAGATCGTCCTGCAAAATATGTTGACGTTCAATCTCTGTCAACCGCTTATCTAACTCAGGTTTGCTGTACATCAGAATCCAGAAAATCAACCAGATAAAACCCAGCGCTCCGGTGGCGATGAATGCCATTTGCCAGCCCCATTTCAATGCTATGGCAGGAACCATCAATGGAACAAGAATAGCACCAACATTGGGTCCCGAATTAAAAACACCGGTTGCCAATGCACGTTCTTTCTTCGGAAACCATTCGGCAACAGTTTTAATGGCCGCTGGGAAATTTGCCGACTGACCAATTCCAAGCGAAAAGCGGGATAACGCAAATGAGAAAACACTGTTGGCAGCTGCATGAGCCATTCCGGCCAGGCTCCAGAGCGACATGGCAATGATAAATCCAAGCCGTGTTCCAATTTTGTCCAGCAAAGTTCCCATAGAAATCAGCCCAATAGCATAGGCTAACTGAAAAGCCATGATAATGAAACCATAATCGGACTCCGACCAGCCAAATTCGAGTGTCAGCTGTGGTGCCAAGATTCCCAGCACTTGACGGTCGATGTAATTGATTGTTGATGCAAAAAAAAGCAGCACCACAATTCGCCAGCGGTAATTTCCTATTTTCTCAGAATTGTTCATTGGCAAATTTCATGAATCATTTCGTACGCTTCCGCCTGTTCTTGCGCCGTTTCGCAATAAGTTACCACCACCAGTTTCATTCCGGGAACCCACAAGCGCGAAACCTGTTCGCGAATGGTTTCCAAATCGCCAACCACACGGGCATTGAGCACAATTCCGGTATTGGCAAACTTGTGAAACTCTTCCAAATCGTTGGTTGCACCGGGGTCGGTTTGCGGCGAAAATGCCCCATCGGCCATTCTCAGTCCTTTTATCTGAAGCACTGCATCTACCCAGCCCGACCAATCGCCACAAGAGTGAAAAACCGGGCCACCCAGCGGAGTGCATATTTTTTCTACGGAAGGAGCAGCCATTTCCAAATACTGATCGGGCGAAATCATGATCGCATTGTCGTCGCTCATGCCTAAACCCGACCATATGGTCGATGAAGCAAACCCATGACCGGGTGAAGCCAGTGTACCGCCGATCAATTTAAGTTGCTCTTTATTGAAATTTATCGACAAATCGGTCAGCCGATCAAAAAATTGCATCACCTTTTCTGGCTCCATCAGCATGTCCATAAAAAACTGGTCAAGCGGATATAAATGACCAATCATATTCAGCGGCGACTGGGTATCAGTCAGCGACACCGGCACACGGCCTTTGGTCTGATCCATGAAATATTCAATCATATCCAGCGTATGTCGTCCGATATTTGTTTTTGCAATTTCGGTTGACGGAAAAGCCAAAACCTCATCGATGGTTTTAAACGGAGCTTTCAGCGCGGGAGCATTTCCTTCCATCCAGATGTAATCGCCTCCCCAAGCGCTGGCCACCGTCCCGATGCCATACCAGGGTTCCAGAAAATTAGGAACATCGGCTTTGAAAAGCATGCTTTTCTCCAAAGCGCCCAACTGGAGTTCGAGTGATCGTTTCATATCGCGACAGCCGTAAGAAAAACACTCACCTACCCGCATCCGACGATAAACCACTACACCAGATTTCTGCTCCCAGAAGCGTGCACAAGTTGTGTTCAATTCGGCCGTATAAGCTTCATATTTATCAAAGTCAAAGCTTTCTGGTTTAATCGGGAAAACCTGCGTTGCCTGTGCATCTGCTATTTGGTTATCGAATTTCTTAGCCATAAATGATACTAATGTTCAACTCCATTCGGAGTTGCTTATTCTTGTTTCTTCTTTCCTCCAGTTTTACTGGAGGTCAATAACAGTAAACTCCTTCGGAGTTCTTTCTTATCTTCAGCTTATCTGTTCCAATGAATCCCTGTCCACTGCGACTGCTAACTGCGACTGAACTCTTTTTTCAGTTCCTCAACCGTTTCAAAAATGGTGGTAATGCGGTCATCCGAAACCGAATCGTCCATGTTGATGCAGCAAACACCTGTCAAATATGGGTTTCCTGAATCATGAACCAAGCGGATAATTGTTTCGCGGATTTCATCGTGCGATTGCCGGGCGATTTTTACCGGACTCAAACGGATACTCATAAATGTATCAGGCAAATGTTCGCGAAGCACTTTCAGATCGCCACCCCAGCCCACATCCAGAAAATCGAGATGCGGAATTTTGGCAAAACTGGCCGCCATCCGGTGAGGATCGGCCCCACAGTAGTGAATACCAAACGGACGTTTTTCGCTCCATTTCTGATCAAACGGAAGCAAATAATTTTCGTAATCATCCTCCGAAATCATGGTGTGCGAACACTCGGAATGCAGCAAAACCGGTTTATCGAGAAGACGTACTCCCCGATTCACGGAGATCGATGTTGAGCCGGTTTCTGCCTGCAAAAACGAGGTGAATTTTTCAATCACTCCGGCAATTCCGGAGAAATAATTCTTCACCTCATCGGGAGTCATCATCATGTCGAGGAAGATATTCTCCCCACGTAAATCCATAGCGATATTCAGGATGCCTCCCCAGTTGATATCTCCGGTGAGATAGCCGTATTTCTTTTTCAGCGAATCGGTTAATTCGGTAACCCGGCGGAAAGCGTCAGAACGAAAAGCTTCGTCGGCCGATATATCCCGCAATTCCTGATGAGCCGACAATACTTGTGGCGGATGTGCTTCTGAGTAATTTACCTCGCAGCCCAACATCTCCGAAAGCAAGTAACCAGCGGCAAGATGTACGGCACCAATTTCAGGCCGCGGCTGATCCTTATGCTGCCCCAAATCGAATTTTCCCCAACGATCAAACAACACTTTTTCCATTTGCTGCTCCACTTCCACCCGTTTCAGCGGATGATAGAAAAAATCGCGATCGAAGGTGATCTTTTCATTTTTGTGCCACCATTCAGGAGCCAAAACAATGTCGACCGGAAGGATGGAGTTTCCTAAAAGAGTGTTTTGCTTGTATGTCATTTTAATTTCATTTTTGCCTGAAAGGCATTTTTAATTCAGCCCGAGGCAACGCCCCGGGTTTTGATCAACAACCAATATTTCTGCGCCCTGAAAGGGCAATTTCAACTGTATTAAACTGCCCTTTCAGGGCGATACCAATCTCTCTTATTTATTCCCAAGGCGTTGCCTCGGGCTAGATTAAGTTGTCCTTTCAGGACGTTTTCATCAATAAAATAGCCAGTCGACAGATGGCTTTCCAGCCGTGCCAATATTGGCATCGTGCGTCGGTATTTCCTGGGCTCCATCGATAAAACCAAGCACCAGCACGCGTCCTTTTCCCAAAACAAGCTCATTTTCGCCGGCTGGATACGAGTAGGAATATACATTTACAGGATACAAACCCGGCAGCGACAAAGCATTGGCAATACGAATATCAGCCTGGCCGCGGTCGTTGGCCTGTGCATTGGTTTCCAACGTTGGCGGATTCAGGATCGAATAGCTGTTGGTATTGAAATAGCCAACCAACACTTTCACCGGCTTTTCACTTTTGAATTTCAGCACAGTTCCTGTTTCCTGTTGCTCTTTATCCGAGAATACCACTCCCGAAAGTTTTTGCAACTCCGGAGAGAAATCGTCAATAACGGATTTGTTGTCGTTATAAACAGCAGTTCCTTTTTTATATGTGAACCGCTTTACATCTTTATTCACAATAGTAACAGAAACCGGTTCAAATGCCTGTACCTGTAAGTTCGCTTTTCCGTTATTGGCTTTCAGCATGTCAACATTTTTTCTGAAATTATTGCATTCAGTCTGATACTGAGGAAGCAATTCAGCCCATGTTTTATTTTTACCGTCGGAACCGGATGCAGGGATACGCCGTTGCTGCGTTTGCATACTGTTGGCATACAAGTATGTGTCCTCGGTTAACTTCACCAATTCAGTATAATACTCAACGCTTTTTTCTATAAACGGAAGCGCTTTTTCGAGGTCTGTCACATCGTTGGAATACTGATAGCGATAGATCAACATGGCGGCTTTCACTTTTTCGGCAAAGCAATTCGCAAATGCACGGTAACAGTACACGTCGTTTTTCAGACGGGCAAATTCCTCTTTATTAGCTGTCACTGCCTTTTCGGCTTTGTCAATGGCCTCAACAGCCAATTGACCACGTTTCACCACATCGTCAATAATCTGCGGTGGTGTTTCCCCCTTGTGTTCTTCGCCTTTCCATTCTTTTTCTGCATATACTTCCAGCACTTCTTTCAATGGCCCACTTGATGGCCAGAAATTGGAATACACACCATACTTATGCGGGTTAACCAATTGCGCCATAAACATTCCCAACAGCAAAGTCTGACGGTTACCGTCGGAAATACCAAACGTGCGCAACAGTTTCGGAGCAATTTCGCCGGTTTGCTCATAAGCTTCCACAATGTTTTTACCTTCATTTCCGCAACCGTAGTAGTTGCCCAACTGATTGCTCCAATAAGTTGTTTCGTCAGTGCGGGAACGGTCGCTTTTCCAGGCATAGCGCGCCCAGTTTTTGTACCAAATCCAATCGCGGTCCATTTCCAATTGGCGCGGTTCGGTTTTATCGGCGCTGTATGGCCAATCCCAATACGAAGCCTGCGGATAAATGTGAACCCCTTTCGCTCCCTGAATTTTTTGCATGGCTTGCACACTTTTCTGGATAAAATCGGGCGATCCATAACGGAATGGCTCAAGGTTGGCCAAAATATGAACATTGGCAATGTGCAATGTACCAATCTGCGACAAACCACGTGGAATACTGTCCCACGAATCGCGGGGTTCGTAGGTTGTCAGCGACTCGCCGTTGTATTTCGACATGGTAAACAAGTTTTTGTAGATAGGCAATGAGGCGTCCATCACCCTTTTTGCATCGGTATCGTGTGCCCGGAGAACAATCGGGGCTTCATCAGCACGCCCGAGCGCTTTCAAACCATCTTTTACGCCCGGGATAATGGTTTTTGTAAACCATTCCACATCATCGTCGATGGAGTTCATCGCTTCCCCGAGCGTTATCAGCAATCCCACATTCGGATATTTTTCAATGAAAGCTGCGATTGATTTTTGCGTGTAATCAGCAATGATTGAAATGATCGGACGCTCACGTTCCTGCGTTTTCAGGTTGTTATGCTCTGCAAAAGGCTTCGAGACAATGATATTGTAGAACATCTGAATGACCCAGATACCGCGTTTTTCAGCTTCTTCCGTCAAGAATGCAAACATTTCTTCATTCTTTTTGAACGTGGCATCGTCCACCTCAACGGCATACGGATAATCTTTCAGTTTGACCAATGAAGCAAACGGGTGACCATTCCACAAGTACAAAGAGTTGTAACGGTTTTCAACCATCATATCCAGATATTTAATCCAGAGGGCTTTATCGTAAAACCACGGAAAGTTCTCAGGGGTGTACGGATATTCGTAAACAGTTCGTCCGGGCAGATAAACCGTTTTCTGTAAACCTATTGCAGTTCCGCGCATCACCATCTGTGGCTGATCGGTCAGGTTAATTTTTTCCGGAAGTTTGCCATCCGCTTTCAGCCGGTCTGATAATTCCAGACAGCCATACAAAATCCCACTTGCATCGGCGCCTCCAACATAAATTGTTTTTCCTGATGATTCAATCGAGAAACCTTCCTTTTTGAGGGTATCCAACGACTGATATTTCTTTGCAAACTCAGCCAGCAATTCATTCTTTAAAGTTCCGACTACAATTTGTTTTTCTCCTTCGGCAACGGGCTGACTTGAATAAACAACTTTATAGCCCTGCTCTTTCAACGAAGCGGCCAGCTTTTCAACCGCAAATTTTTCACGCGGCGACTCCTGCTTCGCTACCAAAGTAACTTTCCCCTTTTGTACACACGAAACAATGGACAATACGAGGATTAAAACTACAGTGCTTCTTATTTTTATGTAATTCATTGGTCTATTTTAATAGGTTAGTATCTTCAATTATTATTTATCTTGTTCAGGAAAACCCAGGTTTCGCCGGATTTTGTTCCCTCAATTCCTTCCTGATATTTACTCATCAGCTTGTTCCATTCCACCACGCGCGGATTGTTTTCTTCAGTTTTTGGGTTCAGTTCATCCAGGGTTTTGTTAGCCGGAACCGAAATCACGATAAGCAATTGTCGTTCGTTCCGAAAGGTCAACAACTGCTGAAATTCGGCATTGCAAAAGCCTTGTGCTACTTCAGGCCACTCCTGAAACTGAACCTGATGGTAGTGCATGTATTCGCGTTGCATAGTTGTGTCAGCAACCAGATTGGCCGTTAGCAGGTAATCTTTCCAGGGTTTGGCAACCGTTAAATCACCACAATGCTTCTGCCGGTCAAATACATAAATCGGGGCGTCGTAATACTTTATTTTCAGGCACAATCCCGATTGGCGGATTAATTGGCTGATTCCGCTTGTGTCTGCGGCTTCGCCAAACAGAACGATGTGGTTTTTCCACTGATAATGATCCAGTTTAGTTCCTTTGAGATTCGGCAAAAATGAATCGGCAGCAGTTGAATCACTTAGGATCAACTCAATTGCAACGCGATAGTTGCCTGACGTAACTTTCCGGGAAACCTGATTACAGGAAACAAGTAATGCCAAAAGAAAAATTCCGATAACGAGAATAAGTGTATTGTATCTTTTCATGGTCAGACTCGATTAATTAAAAACATCTCTTTCCTTAAAATCTGTGGGATAAATGCTGAGTTTGACAGGCTCCTCTTTCGGAACAATGTCCTTGAATTTGTCTTCAATACCAGCTTTCTCCATAATCTTCAACGCTTCTCCCGAAAATTCGGCTTTATCGCGGAACGAATGTGTTTTTTCCACCCGAATGTTCGTGCCGTTGTTCATCAGCAGGTTATTGATCACGTAGTTGTCGCTGGCAACAATATCGTGGCACCTTGCCGTCCAAAGGTGCAGCCACATCCATTTGTAACTGTTGTTGTTCACCACATTTCGGGTAATGGTCAGGTAGGCCGAGCCATCATCCGGATAGATACATCTTGGTCCATTGAAAAGGTAGTTGCCTTCGACTTTTGTGCCGGGCTGTTCGCCCAATAGATAGATAATTCCTCCATCGTCGAGCACCTGATGGGTATTCCCCGCCCGGTTAAAACTGACGCTGTTATTTTTCGCCACTTTCGAGGCCGGAATTCCGGAATTGCCCCACCACCAGCCACAGGTAATTGCCCCGTAAGGCGTTCCTTCAATGTCGTTGTGCTCAATACGGGTGTTTGCAACAAAAAATGCAGTTATTGCTTCAACCTGCCGGAAGTCGAGGCTGATGTTCCGAATGTAGTTATTGGCAACCGTGATGCTTTCGCAAAGTCCCTCTATTCCGGCTCTGTATGTCTGAAGTTTGCTTTTGTTTATCGGTTGTTTAGCGATGGCCAAGCCAGTTCCTTTTTCAACGATCTTTTCTTCTTCACTTCCAATTTTATAATGCTGCGGATATCCCAGGCTTACCGCGTTTCCCAGCAAATCGTTGAAGTAATTTCCCTCAACCTTGCTGTTTTTCACATCGTTTACCATATTTATTGCAACAGCGGAACTGATTCCTTCAAACCGGTTTCGGATAAATTGAATGCCTTCTGCATTCTCCACCTGAATGGCTCCCCGGGGAACATCGGTTGTATTGTATTCTGAAGGATGCCAATTTCCGTCGGGAATGTATTTCACAGCCAGGCCCAGACTTTGAATACCGGCAAAACCCTGCGAACCGGCAACGTCCAGCAAATTCCAGTGATCGTACGAAAAGGTAATTCCCTCGAATCGTATGTTTTTCACCCTTTTACTGATCGACTCTCCCTGAATGTGTATTAACCCGTCGGCCGTTGGTGCCACCACGTTTACAGCAGCCATATCTTCACCATTGCTGTAATAGTACAAAGTTTTAGTCTTGCGGTTAAAGTAAAATTCACCGGGAGAATCGAGTAATTCGCAGGCATTGCGAATAACAAACGTTTTATCGTAATTGATGGCTCCCGCCCATGCCATACTTGTAGCAATGGCTCCGTAAGGTTGCTGAAGTTTAATCACCGTTGTGTCGCCCATCGGTTCAATTTCGCGGGCACATAATATTTTCTGTGTCCATACATTGAACTGAACCAATTCCACGTCCTCAGCATTTTCATATTCCTGAATGTCTTTGGATAGAAACTTTACGCCATTCACGCCAAAGCCTGCGCCCAGAGCCCAGGGTTCTGTTCCGTCGATCAGGTATTTTCCCCAATTGCCTTCGCCTTTCACCGGAATGTCGGTTCCGGCCATGTGCATGCGTTTCCCATTCACGAACAAACTGCGCAGTTTGCTGTCGCGATCAAGGTGTGCCTTATAAATGTTGCCATTCACCTGTTGCCATCCGGTAACCTGTACGCCACCGCTAATCACAACTTCAGCACCTTTTTCGGCACAAAAAGTAGTTGGCGATTCCGGAGTACCAGAATCTTCCGGGCGGATTTGTAAGGGTTCATTCAATTGATAGGTTCCACTTTGAAGAATGATTTGAATGCCACCTTTTACCGAAGGATCGTTTGCACTACGCAATTCGCTGGCGTGGCGCTGAGCCACTTGAATAGAAGCCAATGGCTTTTCTTTGGTTCCGGGGTTCGCATCATTTCCTGTTGGCGAAACCCATATTTCTTTTGCTGAAACCGACGATACAAAAAGCATCAATATCAGCAGCGCGTAGGTTAATTTTCGTTTCATTTCTGTTAGTCTAGGTTTTTCTCTTATCTACCTGTAAAATTGAAATAAAGCACCAAATTTTTGGCCCGCCATTCCCACTTGTCGTAAGGCCCGAAATCGAAGAACTGGTTCTTTTGGCCTGAAGGTCCGAGCCGCCAAGCCTGCTGCGAGTTGGTTCCGATGGGCGGAATTCCCTGCATAAACGAAATATCGCCGGATGGAAATGCCGGTGCACAATTAAAAGTTTCTTTGGGTTGATCAGGAGTAAACAGACGCAGGAACACATCTTCGGAAGAAGTTGCAACCACAAATGGCTGATCTTTGGTGATAATTTCAGCCCAATACAACTGAGAATGATAGCCTTTGAATTCCGGATAAATGAGCGGAGCGATACCCGTCATCGTCCGGTTATAGTCTTTTTGATGAACATCCAGTTCAACCCCCTGCATGCGGTTTTTCCACACCCGGTAAGGACCATTTCCCAACCAACGAACCGACTTCACCTGATCTTCGGGATACGAAAAATTAACACCCATGTAATCGAAATGCACATCGTATTCAGGAGGAAAATACATGATGTCCAATTTTATCCAGCCTGAAGGATATACCGACCAAACCATCTGTTTCATGCGCGATTCTTTGGTGTACGAACAGGTAATTTTCAGGGTATCGCCCGAATGCAGGACACCCATCTTTTCAAAAATAGCTTTACCACCGCTCAAAACCGGACCATTATTGAACGGTATTTCGCCCTTGTCGTTAACTACCTTTTTCAGCAGACCATCTTTTCGCCCAAATGTGAGCTCCAGCTTATCTGCTTTAACGATCAACATCGAATCCTTTTCTTCAGCAGAAACAGATTTCGAACCTTTTAACGTCATCATTTGTGCCACCACATCCTGCGGAAGTTTAATCGGGAAACTCCAGGTATAAAGTTCCATGCCGGTTTTGTCGTTTGCCGTTACATAAAGCACATCGTACGAAAACCAGTCGGCAGGCAAATTCAGGGCAAGCTGCCCTTTTTGTCCGGGTAAAATATCGGGAGCTTTGGCTGTTCCTAAAATGGATTGAGTTTTTGTATCAGTACCCGGCAAAGGCAATTTCGCCAATTTCCATTTAAAAGAACAGGTATTGATATTGGAATACAGATAACGGTTCTCCAGATTCAGTTTGCCATCGAACTGAGCAGCAATATCGCGCTCCTCAAATTTCACAGGCGACCAGATTTCTTTTACAGCAAAAAAGCTGCCTTCCTTTTCAAAATGCGGTCCAACAATTCCATCGGGGGCGTATCTTCCATAGGTATCGACCTCCCCATTTTTGTCGGTGCGAACAACACCTTCGTCAGCAAAAACCCAAAGAAAACCACCGGCTGAGCGAGGCGTGTTCCACATCAATTCCCAATAATCGTGCAACCCGGCACCCTGCCCGCCATCGTACAAGCCATGCAGGAACTCGGTTGGAAATACAATATTATGTCCGTGCCAGTAGGTTCCCATGCCATAATCGTAATTGATGTAATGCTCTGTTTCAAAACCATTGTGTATTCGCCAGGGATAAATTACAGCCCGTTTCTGAATATCGAATTGTTTGAAAATGACATCCAATTCAGGGTTATGACCACCTTCGTTGCCGCTATCCCAGATCACAATTGAAGGATGGTTCACATCGTGGGTAATCATTTCTTCCACCAGTTTGGTTCCAGTTGGTGTGTCGTATTGTCCATGCCAGCCAGCCAGTTCGTCGAGAACAAACATTCCCAGCGAGTCGCACACATCAAGGAAATGCCCGTCGGGCGGATAATGTGAACTGCGAACGGCATTCATATTCATTTCCTTCATGAGTTTAACGTCCTCAATGCTATAGTTTTTGCATGAAGCACGCCCTGTTTCAGGCCTGAATGTATGGCGGTTGGTTCCTTTGAATTTGACTTTGACACCATTCACATAAATGCCGTCGCGTTCGCGCACGTCGATAGTGCGAAATCCAAAGCGTTCGCTGATTTCATGAATAATTTGCCCTTTCGAAACCAGCTTAAACTTAACCGCATACATATTAGGATCTTCCGGATTCCAGGTTTTGATTCCGGAAATTACTGATGACAATCGAATTTCTTTTTGTCCTTTAGCAACCAGAGTTGAGAATTCAGCTCCAACCGGATTCCCTTTCAAGTCGGTTACCTGCGCCGATACATGATCCGCAGTTGACAGATTCTTTAGAAAAACCTCGGCCACAAAGCTACCGTCGGCCTTGGCATCCAATGCTACCCTTCCAATGTTCTGAACTGGTTTGGCTTCAAGATAAACCGGACGAAAGATTCCGCCGAAAATCCAATAGTCGGCATACCGCTCGGCTTTATTGACCGAAGTGTTTGCCGAATGTTTCGATACTTTTACTTCGAGCAAATTGGATTTTCCGAAGTTCAGGAGCTTGCTGATATCGTATTTAAACCGGTAAAATGCCCCCTGATGAATCGGTCCGGCAAGCTTTCCGTTAATTTTCACTTCAGTATCAGTCATCGATCCCTCAAATACAATGTTTACCTGCTGTCCTTTCCATGATGATGGTACCTGAAAATTGTATTTGTACAGGCCTTGTTCTGTGCCCCGGATACCGTCGGGAGCATGGCCGTAATTGTACGTTCCAAAGCCTTGAAGCTCCCAGTTCGACGGAACCGGAATGGTCGTCCATTTACCGGAATTCATTCCGACGGTGCAAAAAAACTGCCAGTCAACGGTATTGTCACTGCCCGTTCCGGAGAGGTATTGGATTTCGGTTTTCTGAGCAAAAATTCCGTTTAAATTGTAAACGTTTACAGTTAAAATAAGAATTAGAAATCGTATTATTTTCATAAAATTTAAGTCACGCCATTTATTCTAATTACTCTTAAAGCCCACTAAATTAGATATTTTTTTGATGGAATATATTTATTCTCAAAAAAATAATGAGTTATACTATTTTCGTATTTTGGTAACATACTTAGAATATTTAAGTAAACGTTACCATATTAATTATACTTTTCCATGCACGTTTTGTTGCCAATGGTTAATCTTTCAAAATTTCATTGACGTTGAAATTTCACCACCTATTATACACCGGACAGCAATCAAGCCCTTGCTTCAATCAAAAATTTGCGACTATCGGTTTCGGTTGGTGCAGAAAAATCAGGAAAATCTTCCACCAGCTTTTGGAACGGTGCCTCATGAAGGTTGTGAAGTAAAGGCAAAACAAAATCTTGCCGGTGAAAAATCAGTGTATGAGAAGATTGATTGTTCGCCACAAAAATAAGGGCGGGGTTTAACTCCCACCCTTATTCAATCATTCAGGATTTAGTCTGAAATATTATCAGGATTTTGAACCAATGCAGGATTGGAATCCAAATCGTACGTTGGTATTTTCCAGAGGAAAGTCTTTTTCGGCACAAATTCCAGCTTGGCATCTTTGTACATGTAAATTCCTATTGCCAGCGATTCGGCAAAAGCTGCTTTCACATTTTTTCCCAGGCGATTGGTACGAATTTCATCAAAATAAATCTGTGATTCGCCAATGAATTCCCATCCACGTTCGCGGAAAATGAAGTCATCAAGCTCTTTCTTAGACATGCCGCTCAGTGCATCGAGCCTGGCACGGGTACGCACAGCGTTGAATTTTGCCAGGGCGTCGGCAGTTGGGCCGTTCAATTGGTTTTCAGCTTCAGCATAATTCAGTAAAACGTCGGAATAACGCATCACATAAAGATTAGCCTGCGGAAATTTAAGTGACGCCGACTCGGGAGTCCGGTCATAAAATTTAATGTTTCCGGGCGAAGCCGTGTTCCAGCCTTTTGAACCGGGATAAAACCCTTTGTCTTCAGGAACAAATTCAACTACACCGGTCACCACACCATTGGAGGTACGGTTAAATTTGGTCAAAAATGTACCTTCTTTGCGAGCATCCTGATTGCTGTACGACTGATAAGCCTGAATGGTCGGTCCGTACCGGCGATACATGTAGCACCCTATGCTTGCTTCAGTAATGTTTACACCAAACATCACATGCAGGTTGTTGTACTCGCCACTCAACTGGCCATACTGAATTTCGAAGATTGACTCCTTGCCATTTTTATTTTTAGTATTCCACCAATACCATAGATCCTTGAAATCAGGCTCGAGTTGATATTCGCCTGAAGCAATTACTTTTCCGCTGTAATCTTTGGCCTTTTGGTAGTATTCAGATTTTCCTTCCATGCTGGCGCGGGTCAGATAAACTTCACCCAAGAAAGCCTGGGCAGCCCCTTTACCAGGCCTCCATTTATCGCCAGCAGCATAAGCTGATTTTAAAGGCAGATTAGCTTCGGCATACTCCAAATCGGCAATAATATGGGCATAAGTTTCGTCAACCGTCTTACGTGGTATTTCCAGACCTTCTTTGGATGCAGTGTATTTTTCGGGAATTGGAACACCACCAAAAAGACGCACCAGATTATAGTTCGACAAAGCTCTTAAGAATCTGACTTCAGCAAAATAACGAGCTTTGAGTGCGGCGTCCATTTCAACACCTTCGCCACGCCCGAGAACGATGTTGGCGCGGTTGATCACTACAAAAGCACGCGGCCAGGCTGTGGTAAACGTTCTTGCCGGGTTATTCACATCCACCCAGGCATTCCACAGGTGAACATCGTCTTTGGCGTAGGCCGGGGCTCCAAACTCGGTGAGCACTTCCAGATTCATGTGGTACAAGTAATTAGACCCTCCAAATGCATTCTGAAAACCATCGTAAACGCTGGTAACAGCCATGCCTAATTCACTGCCGTTCTGGTAAAAATTTCCCGGGGCCAGAAACGAGTAGGGTTCTTCGGTCAAATCTGTGCACTGATTGAAAAACGGCACAACCATCAACAAAAAGAGATATTTAATCAATTTCATAGTTTTAAGTTTTTCAAGTTTAAAATTTAGCGTTAATACCGAATATCATTGTTTTAGCCCAAGGATAGGTAGTATCTCCGTTTTCAGGATTATATCCGCGATGGTTGGCAAAACTGATGTAATTCTGTGCATTTAAATAAACAGTAAGTTCTTTTACCCAATTTATTTTCTTGATTGAAGGGGAGAAATCGTAACCCAGTTTGATATTTTTTACAATGAAATAACTCCAGTGAGCGCTGGTACGATCAGAGAAATAAACATCCTTTGCGCCAGCCCGCGGGAAAGTTCCATTGGGGTTATTTTCGCTCCACATGCGGTCGTACGCATATTTGGAGGGCTGATAATTCTGATTCAGAATCTGGTTTTCACCATACATCAGGTAACTGTCGGTTGCCGAGGCGTAACCGATGGAAACAGACGTACTTCCAAAAGCACTGTTATCTATACCAGCTACCGAAGCATAGTCATGTGCTCCCTGCCCGTAAATATCCAGCGAGAAGTTTTTATACGACATGTTGGTAGAAAGACCGTAAAAGAATTTTGGCTCAGGCGATCCGATACAGATATAATCGTCTGTTCCGATGGAGTTATTTGCGGTATGGTCAACATACATTTCTTCACCCATGTTGGCAGTTGCCCTGATTTTGCGGTAAGCATCCAATTCTTCCTGAGTATTGATTATACCGGCCGACTCGCGTGTATAAATGGCGTTGACGGGTTTTCCAACTTCGAGGAAACGGGCATATCCGTTGGAAGATGTTCCAAGTGTGATTTTAGTTACACCTCCGTATAATTCGGAAATTTCGTTCTGATTGATGGCAAAATTGGCTCCTGCACTCCATTTAAAATCGCGGTCCATAATTTTTCCGGAAACAGAAACCTCGATACCGTTATTCTTCACCTCACCAATATTGTCAAGGATACTTGAGAATCCTGAAGTTGTGGGAATAGGAACGTTGTAAAGCAAATCGTTGGTGGTACGGTTATAGTAATCTATATTGATATCTACCCTGTCAAACAAACCGATGTCGACGCCTAAGTCGTACTGGGTCGTACGTTCCCACCTTAAATCAGCGTTTCCGATTGATTCAGTGAATCCGGGCAATAAAGCGCTGTTGAAATTATAGTAGGCTGCAGACAGTTTGGGCAACGACGAATAATTGGCGATTTCCTGGTTACCGGTAACTCCAAAACTGGCTCTTAATTTCAGGTTCGAAATGGCTGTAACATCGGCCATAAACGACTCCTGATTAACTCTCCAGCCAAGTCCAACCGATGGAAAAAATCCCCATTTGTTGTTTTCCCCGAAGCGTGACGAACCATCGTAACGACCAGTTGCCGTGAGCATGTATTTGTCCTTGTAAGCATACGAAGCACGGGCGGTCCACGAAATCAGTTTATTGCTGTACTTAGCCGAAGAATAGGCAATACTGGCCCTATCAGACAAAGTCATATCGTTGGCGCCGGTTCCATCGTTCTGGAAACCCGAACCACTGAGAGACAGACCATCGTACATATAATCCTGATAGGAATAAACGCCGGTGGCATTAAACCGGTGAATATCGTTCCATACATTCGAATACGTCAGAATATTTTCGGTCAGTTTGGTGGTCATTTTGTTGTATGCCTGTCCACCTAAACCTTTTCCTCCTGAACTTAACCCTCCGGAAGATTTGGAAGTCGAAAACTGGTATCTTTTGGTATTTGAGATGTCAACACCAAAATTAGTCTTGAATTTCAGGTTTTTTGTAATTGTAAATTCAGCAAAAATATCACCTAAAATTCTGCTTCGAACTGATTGATCTGTGACTTCAGTAGCATCAGCCACAGGGTTCCATTTTCCTTCAATGTACGAATCGTGTTGCGGGTCGAGGAAAGAATAATACCATGATCCATCAGCATTTTTTACCGGCATGGTTGGCCATCCGAAGCGAAAAACATTACCTGTAGGATTGTCGCGAACATCCTGAGTGGCACTGCTGATTTGCATATGGGTACCCACAGTCAGCCATTTTCTGAATTCGTGACTCATGTTACTGCGCATGGTGTATTTTTCAAAACCTGAAGCCTCCATCAGTCCGTCCTGAGAGAAAATGCTTCCTGAAAGCATATAGCTTGTGCGATCTTTACCGCCTTCAAACGTAATGGAGTGTTCCTGAATGGCTGCATTGTCGAGAACTATTTCATCCTGCCAATCGGTGTTATTTGAAGGTGCCGGATTGGTAGCAGAATAAACCGGTTTACTTTTGGTGTAAGTATAGGCATCATTCACATATTTGATGAATTCATCACGCCCCAGCATTTCAACCAGGCGCTCCGGAGTTTGAATACCGTAATAAGTACTGAAGGAAAGGTCGTTTCTGCCTTTTTTACCATTTTTTGTCGTAATAATAACCACACCATTAGCGCCCCTCGATCCGTAAATAGCCGAAGAAGAAGCATCCTTCAACACTTCAATCGATTCAATATCATTGGGATTAATGTCGTTCAGGTTACTGTTCATCAACGGGAAACCATCGACAACATACAAAGGATCGTTTCCGGCATTGATTGAACCACTTCCGCGGATACGCAAAGTTGGCGACGAACCAGGAGCATTGTTGGTTAAAACAGCCACACCCGCAGCACGTCCCTGCAAGGCCTGAATAGGGTTTGAGACCGAAACAGTTGCCAACTCGGTAGCTTTTACCTGAGTAATGGCTCCGGTCATGTCACTTTTCTTTTGAGTTCCGTAACCAATAGCCACTACTTCTTCAATGCCAACAGATTCCTCTTCCAAAGAAACATTGATTGTTGTTTTTCCCTGCACCGGAATTTCCTCCGTTTTTAATCCGACAAAAGAGAAAATCAGCGTCCCATTTTCTGGAATACCGGGAAGTGAAAACTGTCCGTTTGCATCAGTAATCGTACCATTCGTTGTACCTTTCAAGACCACCGAAACTCCGGGCAAAACAGCTCCCGATGAATCAGTAACTTTTCCTGAGACTGCTTTTTGCTGTCCTGAAATCACTGATTCAGCTGTTGATCCGTCTTTGACTTTCAAGGCGATATAACGGTCGATAATTTTATATTCCAGATTAGTTCCGGTAAGTAATTTGGATAATACTTCTTCGATCTTTTCGCTATTGACACTAATCGAAACATCTTTGAAATTCCGCACTTCGTCGTTGTTGTAGTAGAAGTAGAATTCCGACTGATTTTCAATCTGCTTAAGCACATCAACAAAGGTTCCGTTTTTAACTTGTAACGTTAATTTTGTCGATTGCGAATAGCTTGATGCACTTGCGCTTATCACAAGTACCAGAATCAAAATGCTAGTTAGTTTCATAATCCGCAATAGTTTTTTTAACAGCCAGACATGACTGTCCCATTCTCGATGTTTTTTCATAAATTTGAAACGTTTAGATGAAACAATTTTTGTTTTATTTTCGGGCGGTGAAATGGGTCTCAAGCATTTCATCGCCTTCTTTTTTTCTTGTTTAGTTTATTTTTTAATGATCGTTATTTTATTTTTTTCATTGGTTTTCGCTTCGTATTTGAACCGGATAGGCGCCAGCATTTCCATGGCCATTATCGTTTGATCGATCGGTTTGTTGCGAAGAATCGTCCCCGTGAACTTTAAGTCCTTCAGATTTTCGTTCTCAAACCTGATTTCGACATTGTACCACCGTTCAATTTTTCTCGCAATATCACTCAGCTTCTCGCCACTGAAGGTGACTTTACCATCTTTCCAACTCGTGTACGAATACGGATCGTCTGATATCAGCTTAACTCCGGGGACACCTTCCTTTTTCACAACGACCTGCCCGGGCAACATCTCCCCAATCTTTTTCCCTTCCACATCGTTTAACTGTACTTTGCCCTCAACCAGAACCACCGACTCGAAAGGCTCATCTTTGTATGCCGAAACATTAAATGAAGTACCCAATACTTCCACTTCCAAATCACCGGCTTTAACTTTAAAAGGCAGATCTTTATTTGGAGCAACTTTAAAATAGGCTTCCCCTTCGATGAAAACATTGCGTTCGTTCTGATTAAACTGACTGGGGTAGCGAAGTTTTGTACCTGAATTCAGCCAAACCTCCGTTCCGTCGAACAGATACAAATGGCTGGTCTGTCCGTACATTACCTCAACTTCAGCATACTGAATTTCTCCAGAAGTTTTGGTGGTAAGTGAATGAAAGTATAAACCTGCGCCAAAAGCAACGACCAGAATAGCGGCATATTTCAGCAAACTCTGCATAAAAATCCGATGCGTTCTGAATCGAATGTTTTTTTCAATTCTTTTCCATGAATGATCTTTATTTGCGCCTTGCAGTTGTCTGGCCTCCTTTAATCCGGTATGGATTTTCTCTGCGGAATTAACTATTTTTTGATATTTCGGATCATCCTTTTCCACATCAAACACCTGCTTTTCATCGGGATCGAGTTCCCCGTATAATTTGGACGTAATCAAGTCCCAAAATTGTATGTTGTGATTTTTCATTTTCGAATTGTTATCTACACTTAACGACGCAAATAAGCAAAAGGAAGGGTGACAGGAACAACGAATTATTTTCGATTATTTTTGTTTGAGCAGCGGAAACGAAAATTTATCTTTTCATCCGGGCTTGAAAATGAAACAAAACAAAGTTTTTGGGATCCAATTCTTCTTTCAGGAACTGATAGGCACGCCCCATTTGTGTTTTAACCGTGTTGACAGAAATTTCAAGCCGCTCCGCAATCTCCTTGTAGCTCAATGATTCAAAAACTGCCAGTTCGAGTATTCTGCGGCGCTGTTCGGGGATTTTACGAATGGCTTCGTACAAATTCACATAAAACTCCTGGTTATTGATTGTCGTTTCGTCAGGAAGATCTGGAAGCTGGTCGTATCCAAACACAATATTGTGTTTCGATTTTCGCGATTCGCTCACAATCTGGTTGCGCAGCATCAGAAAAAGATATGACTTTAGCGATTTCTCGATAAGGATGAACCGACGCCGTTCCCAAAGTTTCAGAAAACAATCGGAAGCCAATTCCTCGGCCAGCACTTCGCTATGGGTATATTTACTGGCCCACAACCACATCTGGTAATAATATTTATCGTGCAAAAGCCTCAATGCCCCCACATCATCATTTACTATTTTGTTCCAGATTTGCTGGTCGTTCATGGTTATTTCCGATTCATTTATTTTCCTTTAAAGGATTAGCACATCGCGCCATTCGTTTGGCAAAATCCTTTAGGAATTCTTCGCGCCAT
The DNA here is from genome assembly GCA_964422425.1 of uncultured Odoribacter sp. Taxonomy (GTDB): domain Bacteria; phylum Bacteroidota; class Bacteroidia; order Bacteroidales; family Prolixibacteraceae; genus Aquipluma. The sequence goes on along the minus strand of CAYRBM010000006.1, from coordinate 11,454 downwards.
TGACTGACTGTTTTTGCTCCGATATGTTCGCCTTCAGCGAACTCTGGACGGGGATCATCAGTCCACCAGTTTCTGTATTTTTCTGAGGGATGTTTGGCCAGGCTCAAAGGCGGAATGTATGCCGTAATGCCACCGGTTTTTCCGTCGATTTCAGGAACATTGCTATTTATGACGAAGCTGAAAGCTTTTGGACTTTTGGGTGAAAAACGAAACCGAACAGTTCCGTCATTGGCAAAATAGCCAATCAACGATTGGTTTTCGACATGAAGTTGTGCTTCAGGATTTTCAGGAAGTTTTGAAGTAATTGGCAGAACCAATTCGAGAATGGCAAATTGCTGAATACTATCATTTTCAGTAGTCATCCCCGAAAAACGGGAATACGGTCGGTCCCATGCCCGAATGTATTGTCCGCCCCAACCCGGTGTCGCTGGATTTTGCGGATCGCCTTTTAACAACCAGGCCAGCGATGGCGTATCGCCCATTTTTATGGAGCCACCTAATTGAGTCATAAAAAATGAAGCCATTGCTCCTTTGTCTTTGATATATTTCGCCGGAAAACCATCATTGCTCCATTCACCTTCCTGATTTCCGCCGGTAAACCAACCGCGGTAGGTGGCATTCGATTCGATCATCCACAAATCAGGAAAATTATCGGCAATGTATTGATAGGCATCCGGAGTCCATTTCTTATTGGGACCGCCAATGTAATACACCCGAAGTTTGGGTAAAATATCGGGGGCATCGTGCAATGCCTGAGCCAAATCTTCAATTCCACCCCAAACCAGCACATAAAGTGGTTGCGGATCATCCCGCCGGGCACATTTTACGATCCAGTCCGAGCCTTCGGTGGGCTTGTCAAAACCTGTATATCCTGCAACTTCAATTGCTCCCTGTTTTGTAATCGCACGAAGTGAATCGGGAGTGGGATATTTCTCCGAATAAGTTTTAAGGTTTGGATAATCCTTTTCATATTGGTCGATGACCTGGAGAATGTGCTCTTTCCTGCCAGGACCAAAAGGCGATGAAATCAAACCTTCAATTTCCAACGTATCAGCATACAGGAATAAATGTACCATCGACTGAAAATCATCCGGATCAGTTCCACCGATATCAGTAGAAATCAGAACGCGATAAGGCTTTATCTCAGTTTTTCCTTCGCGCTTTTGTTGGCAAGATATGATTGCAACAGCCAATAGGAACAGAAAAATTGGGTACTTTATTACTCTCATTTCACAGTTATAATTATCCTTTGATACCTTGTCTGCCGCGGTGTTCCGTGATCGGTCACCGCCAGAATTACGTGGATGGTACCAGTTCCGGGAGCCATTACACGACTGGTCGGAACTTCAAACCAGGCTTGAGCCTGATCAAAATTTTTGATCTCGATAGGCTGTCCGCTTCGGGCGCTCGAAACCGGGAAAGTACCAGCTTCGCTGTAGCAGAACCACTCGTACGAAAGTGCATCTCCATCCGGATCGCTTGAACCTATAGCACTTAGGTTGATTCGGTCTCCGGGCTTAGCCACCAATTGCTTTTCACCAGCAACTGTTGCTACCGGCGGATGATTGGCTTTTTCCTTCGGAAGTATGGTCCAGTCCATACGGGCTGCGAAATCGTTTTGATAAGCTTTTCGCCACCTCCAAATGGTTTCGTGGTTGCCATCATGCCAGCGGTTATCAGTACCCAACACTTCATCTTCAGCATCGGTCCAAATTGGACGGCTTTCAGGATACAAATACCATTTTTGCATGCGTGGTGTATAAAATTCGTATCGTCCGCCCCAACCGCCCCAATCGGGATGTTCGGGGTCGCTCAATCCATTGTTGATCAGGTTCAGGAACGAAGGTGTATCTCCTTCCATCAAATATTCCCAACGCGGGTATTCGGCGCCAAGTGGCCCTTTTTTGCGGATATTATTATCGAGCCATTCGTTGGTCACCACTGTAAAATCGGCACCGTCACAACGGGCATGAAAATAATCGCCGCTGATTCCACTCCAGGTAGCGTGATGGTAAGCTCCGCCTGCACTGAAGCCCGGGCTTACGATATAAAACAGGTCAGGAAATTCTTTTCTGATCCACGGTCCGCTGTCGTCCTGATCGGAAATGGTGTAAACCCGCAGTTTTGCCACAAACTTTTTCACCTCTTCTGCCGACCTTGTTTTACGTACTTTCCAAAGGGCCTGAGCCAGCACATTCGGGCCGCCCCAAACCGGCACCCACAGAGGGCGCGGATCGTTTTTATCCACCGCTTTAATCAGCATTTCCGAAGCGGGAGAATCTTTACCCTCGCCAACAGCATTCATCCCATAATCGGGAAGGCCTTCGGTAATCAATGAACGCACAAAGTCTAACGTTGGGAAACCTGTTTCGTGCTTTTCCAAATTATTCCGAACCTTGCCATAGGCATCAACAATTTCTCGTATCCGGTAAGTTGCAACCTTTTTTTGCTGATGAATAGAGGTGGTTGCAGCCAATCCTTCAATATCAAACTGGTTGGCATAAACCATAAAACGCACCATAGACATGGCATCGTCGGGTTCATTTTCAATATCGGTTAACACAAAAACACGAGGTTTTTCGATTGCCGAAACTTGGATACAAACAATCAGGATAAAAAGTGCTGTCCAGATTGTTTTTGTCAACGGAAGGAATGCCTGTTTTTTCATCTTTTCCAGTTTTATTGTGTAAATCACCTATTTCTTTTATTCTTTTTTAGAATTGAACTTCTCAACAACTACAGCCAACAGGATCACCAGCCCTTTTATAACCTGCTGCCAGAAAGGCGAAACATTGAGCAAAACCAGTCCGTTATTCAGGATTCCAATAATAAGCGCGCCCTGCACGGTACCCATGATAGTACCTTTTCCTCCCGAAAGTGATGTTCCGCCAATGACTACGGCAGCAATCGAATCCAATTCGAAACCAATGCCCGCATTGGGTTGGGCTGAATCGAGCCGCGAAGTGACAATAATGCCACCAACAGCCGACAAAGCGCCGGCAATGGAATAAACAATCAGTTTGATTTTTTTGATTTTCAGGCCTGAAAGCTCGGCAGCAGTTTCGTTGCCTCCAATGGCATAAATGTGCCGTCCCAGGCGGGTTTTGTTGGTCAGTACCACAGCAGTTAACACCACAATTGCCGAAATCCAAACCGGCATCGGAATTCCGAAAAACCATCCGGTGCCGATAAAAGCCATTTCGTTGCTGAACCCGGTAATCGGGAAACCGCCGGTGAGCAGCATGGTAAAACCACGGGCGATGGTCAACATGGCTAAAGTGGCCACGAAAGGCGGTACTTTAAACCGGGTAATGGTCAACCCGTTGAACCAGCCTAAAAATGTTCCAACCAATGTTCCGCCAAGCAGCGCACCAAGTAAAGTAAACCCGATGTACAAGTTGAAGTCGGTAAATTCGCCACCTGTTTTCAGCAAAAATGCTGTTACTGCTCCGGTCAAAGCCAGGACGGAACCAACCGACAAGTCAATTCCGCCGGTCAGGATAACCAAAGTCATCCCCACCGAAATAATCATGTTCACCGAAATTTGCCTCATCACATTCCAGGCATTGTCAGCCGAAAGGAACCGATCAGTTAAAAAACTTAGGGCGATGCACATTACCAGCAGTGCAATAATCGACTGAAACTTGATCAGTTTATGTTTTAAACTTAGTGTATCCATAGGTTTAGTTTTATTCTTTTCCGCGAATGGCGGCCTTCATAATAATTTCTTCAGTAGCTTCTTGTCGGTTCATATAGGCTGTCATTTTCGATTCCGACAACACCAGAACAGTATCTGAAACGGCCAGTATTTCAGGTAATTCAGAAGAAACCACGATGATTCCGATTTCCTGTTCTGCCAATTCGTTGATGAGTTTATATATTTCAGTTTTCGCACCAATGTCAATTCCACGGGTAGGTTCGTCGAGCAACAATATTTTCGGGTTGGTGGCCAGCCATTTGGCAATAACCACTTTTTGCTGATTGCCGCCGCTGAGTTTCTGAACCTCCATTTTAGGCGATTTCACCTGTGTATTCAGTTTCTGAATGAAATTTCGACTAAGCTCTTCTTCTTTCTTTTTATTGATAAAATTGAATTTCGATATCTGATCCAGACTGGCCAGACTGGTATTCCGCGTCACATCCATATTCAGAATTAAACCCTGAAGTTTCCGGTCTTCGGGAACCAAACCAATTCCGGCATCGATCGCGTCGGCAACACTCCGGATTTGTTTTTCAACTCCTTCAACAACTATTTTTCCGGAGATGTAGTTTGGATAAAGACCGAAAATAGCTTCCAGGACTTCTGTTCTCCCCGCTCCCATCAATCCGCAAATACCCAAAACTTCGCCCTTTTTCAGCGAAAAACTCACATCGTGAACCAGAAAATCTTTGGTATTTTCAGGATTACGGAAGCAAAGATTTTCGACCCGCAAAACTTCTTCCGACCGGATATGATCTGACTTTCTGAAACTGTCGGTCAGGTTGCGACCAACCATCATCTGAATAAGCTGATCGTGGGTGGTTTCTTTCATGATTCCAGAACCGATTCGCTCGCCATCGCGCAAAACAGTGAACCGGTCGGCAATTTCGAACAATTCGTTGAGTTTGTGCGAAATATAGACGATGGCTACTCCTTTGGCTTTCAAATCGCTGATGATTTGAAACAGCAGCGCAACTTCGTGGTCGCTGATGGCCGAAGTGGGCTCGTCCATAATCAACACTTTCGATTCGAGCATCAGGGCTTTGGCAATCTCCACCAACTGCTGCTGCCCCACCCGCAACTGGTTCAACGGCGTATCAGGATCAATTTCCAGATGAAGTCTCGCGAGCAACTCTTTGGCTCTTTTACGCATTTTAGGGTAATCGAGCAGACCCAACCGGTTGATCAGTTCGTTCCCCAAGAAAAGATTTTCGGTGATGCTCAGATACGGAATCAGGTTTAATTCCTGGTGAATAATGATCACGCCCTGTTCTCCGGCTTCCTTCGGATTTTTATAGCAGACCTTTTCGCCGTTCAGGATGACATCGCCATCGTATTCAGTATATACTCCTGAAATGATCTTCATCAGCGTCGATTTTCCGGCGCCGTTCTCTCCAATAATGGCAGTAACCTCTCCGGGGAAAATCTCCAGATCAATGTTCTTCAGCGCATAAATGCCCGAAAAATCCTTGGAGACATTTTTTACCTCCAAAACGGGTGCATAATGGTTATTCTGCGCTTCCATCGGATAGTTTTACTGAAACCGGAAAAACCAGAATAGAAGACAAATCAAAATTCTCTTCCTTGATTTCGAAAGCACCGGCAAATTCCAGCATTTGCCCTGCTGACGCAGATTTTCTCAGGCGGGAAACTACTTTTTCCTTAACCAGTTTATTGATTTCAACCGAAGCAGCATTAAAATCAGTCATGTTCAGAAAATCGTCAATGTTCACTTTCCCTGAACCATCGCGCACGGCGTTTCCATAGATGAAATCGGTTGCAATCTTTATTTTGGCGTTTTCGTTCAAAGTCAGCACGATATATTCTTCTGCCACCTGTTCAATCTTCCCTTTTCCGTTCACCATGAAATAGTCGGTTTTCGAGATGCCAAGTTTTTTCCCGAAGCTTTCAAATGCTTTCTGCGGATTTTCATTCAGCATTTTCAGCACATCGTTTATTTGAGGGGCCTCAACAATGCTCAGAGGAAGACTTTCATCCCAAAACCTGGCAGCAAAATCAGTTGCACTGAATTTGATTGTCGCGGAAGCAGTCCTGTGCTTCTCCAGATTCTGAATATCCAGCGAAAGATAAATGACCAAAATCGCGGCAAGTATCCCGATGCTGTATTTTGTAATTTTGCTCATAGCCGTCATTTTGCAGATTGATATTTCGATACATTTTCGGCAGTAACCAGTACCACTTCAACAGGCGTTTTGCTCTTGAAATCGCGTTTGCCTTTGATGTACTGGTCGGCCAGATCGGCCGAAGTGCGCGCCATCAGCACAGGGAACTGCATCACGGTGGCCGAAATTTTGCCATCAGCAATTGCTTTCACCGCATCGTCGGAGCCATCGAATCCAAAGATTTTTATTTGGTCGGCCTTTCCGGCAGCCAAAACCGCCTGGTAAGCGCCCAGTGCCATGGCATCGTTTCCGCAGAAAACCGCATCGATACTGGGATTGGCCTGCATAATGGTTTCCATCACATCCATCGCTTTGTTTCGGTCGAAGTCGGCATTTTGCCGGGCAACCATTTTGAGTTCCGGAAATTCGTCCACCACACTGTGAAATCCATTCGAGCGGTTCCAAGTGTTGTTATCGCCAACCAGCCCCAGAATTTCCACGTAGTTTCCTTTTTTATTCATTTGCCGCACAAAATACTGCCCCAGCGCCACGCAGCCGGTAAAATTGTCCGACAACAACTGCGTGGTCGCAGCATCGCGCGAGTTGATTTCGCGATCCATGCAAAAGGTAGGGATACCGGCTTCTTTGGCGCGTTTCACATTCTGAACCGACCCTTCCGAATCGGTTGGATTGAACAGGATGGCATCATAGCCCATCGCGATAATATTATCGAAATGCTCCGCTTCTTTGGCCGAGTTATTTTGCGAATCAAAAATCTGCGCTTCGTAGCCCAACTCACGGGCCCGTGCAGCAGCCGACTCGCCCAAAACCACAAACCACGGGTTATTCAGAGTGGAAATCACCACCGCAATTTTGTTGGAGCGTTTTTTCTCGGTTGTTGGGTTACAACTGCTAATTCCTGAAATCAGGAGCAGAATAATGATAAGTTTAGTTAGGGTTGATTGAGTCATAAAATCAAGTTTCAAGCAGTTTAAGTGCGGTCTGCATCAATCCTTCTCCTGAAATTCCGTAATAATTAAAAATTTCCGTTTGCGATCCGGTTACCGTTTCCTCATCAGGGAAACCGACGATTTTAAACGGAACACAAACGCATTCCTGCATCAGCAGCGAAGCGCATGCTTCGCCTAATCCGCCGTTCACGCAATGTTCCTCTACGGTAATCACCGCTTTGCATCGTTTGGCAAGTTCAAGTACAACTGCTTTATCCAACGGATTGATGGTGTGCATACTCATTACCTCAGCACTGATGCCTTTGCTTTCGAGCAAAAGGGCGGCTTCGTAGGCCGGAGCAACCGTTTCGCCACAGGCGATAAAAGCTACATCATCGCCTTTACAAATAACCGATGCTTTGCCGATTTCAAATGTTTCTTCCAATCGCGGCAAGTCAGGCATGGCCTTTTTCCCGAACTTCAGGAAAATAGGTTTGTTCGATTCAGCAGCCGCCTGAATAGCCTGCCGAGTCTCGAAATTATCGGCTGGTATCACCACCTGAATATTATTGATGGCGCGTAAAACAGCCACATCGTGGATCGAATGATGCGTTGAGCCCAAAGCCCCGTAACTTACCCCCGCACTAATTCCCACCAAGGTCACCGGTTGATTGGAGTAGGCCACATCATTTTTGATCTGTTCGAGCGAACGTGTGGCCAGGAAACAAGCCGGAGAAACGGCAAATACCTTTTTCCCGGCAGATGCCAGACCAGCGGCCACACCAACCAGATTTTGCTCTGCAATGCCCACTTCCACTATCTGATCAGGATATTTTTCACCATACGGAGTCAGTTTTCCCGATCCTCTGGAATCGCTGGTAACAGCCAATATGTTTCGGTCATTTTCGGCCAATGCCATGAGTGTTTCCGAAAATACATCGAGATTAGCCTTGCCCATATTTAAACTTTGTAAAGTCATTTTTCTCTATTTCAAATATTTGTCATTCAGTTAAGCCCGAAGGGCTTGAATTTGAATAACCTCCGGCACAGCCGGAGGAAACGCAAAACACAGACGCAGAACCCTGAAAGGGTTCAACAACAAGACATTGAACCCTTTCAGGGTTCTGTTATCCTATTGTATCCAGCCCCGCACTTCGTACGGGGTTATTCATATTTTGCCACTTCGCGGCAACAATTCCTTTAGTCATTATCTAACTTAACAGCATTGTTATAAGTAACTTACGAACTCAATTCGGCATATTGTTGGTCCAGCTGTTCAATCGCCTGCAAATACTGCTCATCCGAAGGAACTCCGTGGTGCCACTTTTTCACATCTTCCATGTAACTCACACCCTTTCCTTTTACCGTATTAGCAATGATCAGTGTCGGTTTTTCCTTTTCAAGCGGTAATTTCCGGAAGGTTTCCCGAAGTTCGGGAATGCTGTTGCCGTCGATCGAAATCACCGACCATCCAAAGGCTTTGAACTTTTCATCGATCGGATAAGGGCTACAGACATCGCGGTTTCGACCGGTAATTTGCAGTGAGTTGTGGTCGAGAATAGCCACCAGATTATCGAGCTTGTAATGGGCAGCCATCATCGCGGCTTCCCAGTTCGAGCCTTCGGCTAATTCGCCATCGCCCAACAAAGTGAAAACCCGGTATCCGGCATTGTCCTTTTTCGAAGCCAGTGCGACACCTGCAGCTATCGGAAGGCCATGCCCTAAAGCGCCGGTATTGAATTCAATTCCTTTCACTTTTCGCGTGGGGTGCCCCACATATTTCGACTGAAATTTGCAGAGCGTTTCCAGATCGCTTTCAGGAAAAAAGCCCTGATCGGCCAGCACTACGTAAAGCGCTTCAACCGAGTGTCCCTTGCTTTGGATGTATCGGTCGCGATTCGGATCTGAAAAATTTTCAGGCGAAACATTTAAAACATCATTGTACAGAACATTCAGAATATCGGTACACGAAAGGCTGCCACCGGTGTGCCCGGCTTTGGCCATTTTAATGTATTTCAGAAGTGCTTTTCTGTAGTTGACCGACTTTAACTGAAGTTCCTGATCAGTATATTTCTTCATATTATCTAATTCTTACCTAAACTATTTGTGTGTTGCCGGCAGCTGGCTACTAGTAACTAGCTGCTAACTGCTTTATTGGTGTTTATAAATATCCCAGCCCATGTAATTACCGATCGCCTCTTCGAGTATTTCTGCCACGTTTCCGCGAACCATGGCAACGTGATGCTCGAAGCCATTCTTGCACATAAATTTCATTAAACCCTGAAGATTGGGAATTTCGCAAACGGCAATTCCACCGTCCATTCCATACGGGTCGTCTGTCATGGTACCTTCGCCCAGGTATGATTTGATGATGCCTTTCTGGTCGTCGGTCGAAATGCGGAAATAAGTCATGTCACCCGCAGCCACTTTGCCCTTTACTGCGCCAAAAGTGTCTTCACTGCCCAAAACAGTACCCAGAACATCGAGGCTACCAATTTCAATTTCATTCTGAAAAAATGATTTCGGGTAGTTGCTGCAATGGGTGCAAACCACTTTGTTGCGGTCTTCAGCAAAATTGTTGTTCCAGTCGAGGATGGCCGAAGGAGTCTGAGCAGCCAAAGCCAGTGCATACATCGACACGGTTCCGGCTACGTCCACTTCGCAGGCCGATGGCATCAGTTTTTCGCCCATCATACTCATGGTTACACAGGCAGCACAACCGTAATTTTTCTCGATCGATTCCCAGCACTGAATAGCCGAAATATCAATGTCATTTTCCTGAATCCAGTTTTCAACGGCCAGACCAAAACGCGCCTGTTTGGCGATTTTACCTTTGCTGGCAATGCCGCACGATCCGTAGTTCTGGATAGCTTCCACTTTTGCAACAACAGCAGGATCATTTTCGCTGATTTTTTCGGCAGCGGCAATAATTTCCGACATATCTACCGGAACAATGGTGATATCGGCAGCCTGCAACAGTTTTTCGCTGAAACGCATGGTTTGAAAACCAATCGGACGGGCCCCAATTGCACCAACACGCAACCCTTTCATACCATTCACCACGCGACAGATCCCTGCAAATTTCAGGATGTCTTGGGTGAATTCGGCGCTATCCAAGCTGTAGGTATGATAGGTGGTATCGGTAAATTTAATTCCGTACTGATAGAAGTTGTTACATACCGAAAGCTTTCCGCAGAAGGCATCGCGACGACTTTTTACATCAACTTTGTCGTTGTCGTCGTCAACGGCTACTACCAAAACCGGCACTTTCAGTCCCGACATTTTGATCGAATTCACGACGCCCAATTCATCACCAAAATTCGGAAGTACGACGATGATTCCTTCAATCACTTCGCTGTTTTTCCGGAACAAATCGGCGCATTTTACAGCGTCAGCATAACCTTCAATATTTCCTGTCGGTGTTTCTTCCGAAGGTAAAATGATGGTATTGTAGTTCATCTTTTCTAGTTTGGCCAGTACTTTGGCCCGCGCATCAACTGCCAGTTTCGAATTAAAAATATTGCGGGTGGCAATGATGACCCCAAATGTTTGTTTTTTAAGTTTCATGAGTATTTATTTACGATTTAAATTTTTTCCAATTGTTGAGGGTTGCGAGATGTGGGTTAAGAGTTAAACACGCAACCCAAAACACGTAACTCGCAACATTTTTATTCCACCAGTCTGGCGCGCTTAACAGCAACTTTCCAGCCTGAGTAAAGTTTTTCAATTTCTTCGGAAGCCATCGCAGGCGAAAACGTTTTATCCACTTTCCGGAGAGCTTTAATTTCGTCGAGGTCTTTCCAAAGGCCACAGGCCAAACCCGCCATAAAAGCTGCTCCCAGTGCCGAAATCTCTTCGATATTGCTGCGAACGACTTCTTTTCGAAGCATATCGCTCTGGAATTGCATCAGGAAATTGTTTCGGGTTGGTCCACCGTCAACACGCATTTCGAGAAAAGAAATGCTGGCATTTTCAACCATCAGATCGATCAGATCTTTGATCTGGTAGGCAATGCTTTCGAGCGCGGCACGAACGATGTGTGCTTTTTTGGTATTGCGTGCCATTCCTGAAATGCAGGCACGAGCCTGGTTATCCCAATACGGTGCGCCGAGCCCAACAAACGAGGGCACAAAATAAACCTGGTTATTATCTTTTACTGACAAAGCCAGTTGTTCCGATTCTGCTGAACTGGATATCATTTCGGCATCGTTCACCAGCCAGTTGATGGTATCGCCCGTACAATGAATGTTCCCTTCAAAAACATAGTCGATTTTTCCGGCGCATCCATAACCAATCGAGGTTACTAAACCAGCGGGTGCCGATAAAGGCTCGTTGCCAATATTCATCATGATCGACGATCCAGTTCCATAGGTTGCTTTGGCCATTCCCGGTTCGAAACAATTCTGCCCAAATAAGGCAGAGTGCGAATCGCCCAGCAATCCGGCTATGGCGACCGGCAGATCAAACACCACCAATGGTTCGGTGTATCCAAAAATTTGATCACTGAAATTGACTTCGGGAAACATGGATGGATACAAATCGAACAGTTCAACTAATTCATCGTCCCATTTTAAGGTATTAATATTGAAAAGCATGGTGCGGCATGCATTCGAAAAATCGGTAGCATGAACTTTGCCATTGGTAAGTTAATGCTGGGGTTCCTCCGGCGGCTACCACACTC
>CAYRBM010000005.1:0-71486 GCA_964422425.1 uncultured Odoribacter sp. | reverse complement strand
AACAAACCACTGAATCGATTAAAATATGCTTTGGCTGCTTAATCGCACAACGGGTAACCTTATTTTCATTATTCATTTTTTTTTCGTTTTAATTTAAAGAAGGTACAATCTTTTCCTTCAGTTTATTATCCACCAGTTTATTCGTTTACTCAGAAACGCCACACCACATCCATATAACTTTTGGATTCTATACTTATAAATATTATCCAAATCCAAATAATGTAATGCAACAGGAAGAAAAAAATTGTAATCAATTAGTTATAGGAATTGCACCTCTTTTTTAAATAACTGGCAATTGCTGGTTGATAGTTGAGAAAAGGTCAATCTGGGACGATCTGGTGAGTCTGGCATTTTACATGGGCATTCGTCTTTATTTTCCGCAAAGACCTGTTTAATATCTTTCCAGTGGTACTGGTTGGTTTATTACCTGTTTGTTCTCTTTGGTGAACTTCATGTCAGGATACAGGAAGAAAAAAGAGAACCCTGACAACATTGTTTTTGCTGTCAGGGTTTCGGATTCTACCATCATTTGAAGGAATGGGATATTTGCTTGGCAAGGGATTGTCACTGCGTTTTAAAGTTATTTCCATGATTCTCCTCTTATAATCCTTAAAATTACCGAAGCTGAAACCCCATATTCCTGTGCCAACCGAACTTTTCCGTACACATGGGGAACATACTTGCTCCGTATTTCCTGGACCTGTTCTGATGTCAGTTTACATTTACGATTCACAGGCTGGTTGAACTTAACCAATGCTCGAGGTTGAATCCCTTTGCATTCGTGTTTATACCTTTCCGATAACTCCTGATACGAAATCAGTTGTCTGTCGGTCTTATGGGCAAAGTCTGCATTCCAGACCTTGCCCACTTCATTTTGTATCGCCATTATATCCATATCCGTTAGTTTTTCAGGTAATCGATTTCCCATAGTAGTTTGAAGTTATCAGGGTATTCTTTCATGGTATTGGCCATCTTTTCCACTGTTCTGATTGACCGTTCTTTCATGAATTCCCAGTTATACCAAAGGAAGTCAAGTATAACCTGCTTTTCCATCAACGTTAACTTGTAGTAGTCAAGACACAAGGTATTGAGTACTACATCTGCAATCCAGCCCCATTGTTCTGCCCACCCTAAATCGAAGTCAGCAACACGACAACGGGAACGAATTGCATTGCGGTGACTTAACAGAACCGACTTGGAAAGATTCTTTTCCCTTGCCAGCTGGACTTCATCATCCAAGGGCAACTTGAAATTCGAAGTAAAAACAAATATCATGTTGTCGGTCGGTACGGTAAATCCCATCTTACCTTCTTCCTGAAAGTGCATAATGGCTTCCTGCTGGAGCGAAGAAAGGTTATTGAACTGGCTGGTCAGTGATTTTTCATAGGTGAAAACCTTACTTCCGTCCAGCACGTTTTTCATCGTGTTGCAGTTGGCTTCGTTCTTTAGGATTTCGTCGCAGTCATCAACGAAGATCACAACAGGCTCCCGTTCGGGGTTCAGGTAGTTGACTACCGCCAGTTGAATACCAAAGGCGAACATGGAAACATTTCCTGACACCTGTATGAACCTGATCCCTGACTTTGTCAGGTGGTTTAGTGCCGTGTAGGTCTTACCAAGACCTGGTGGCGAGAAGAAATAAAGATGTGGGTATTTATCTCCCTCTTTGACGAGGGAGATTTTTTCGACCAGTTGTTTCAAACGTAAACGGTGTGCCTTGCCCCTTTCGAGTGCTTCCATCTGGTTCATCCCGAACCGATTGGACATTTTTATCGTTGATCTCATTGTATTATCAGTTTTTGTTAATGTTTAAATTGAAATTTAAGCGGCTTCTTCATATTTGTAGAATTCATATTCACCAACACCACCCAACAGACTAATCTTGAATGATTTACCAAGTGTTTTACTTGAGCGTGTTTCAACTTCAACCTGAAGTGGTTCGTTGATTTGGTCGGTATCAGGCTGCTGGTCATAGACCATTTCATTAATTTGGTCGAGTTCTTCGCGGTTGTAATTTCGATTACCCAGCTCAAGCATTTCGCAACCAATGTTGAAGTATGTTTTTGAGAGTTCCGCTCCAAGATAGCGGCGGTTCAGTTCAATAGCACACTTACCAACGACATTCGAACCACCAAACGGGTCGCAAACCAAGTCATGCTCATCGCTGAGCATCAAGGTAAGAGTAACAGGAAGCATCGAGCTCATCGCCGCTGGATGACCTTCTTCACTAATCCTGAAGATGTCATGGTTCTGTCCAACGCTGGTGATAACAATGCTTTCCACTTTCTGCTCTTCGAGGTGGGACATCATCTTCCCATAAGGTTTGGTTAATGAACGCCTTTTCTTTTCCACCTTTCCATCACTTCGAACGTCCTTGACACCACCACCAATTCTGAAGACCTTGTTTTGGTCAGGGAAAGTCAACATGTTGTACTTTGCTTTGGCTGGATCGACCACAAACCAGAGCAGATATTCGATGTTGTTAATTGGACGTTTAACCTCCTCACTTTGTGGTTTGGGGTTTTTCTTCGACCACATAAGGTTGTCCTTGTAGATTAGTGGCGTGTTCTTTTCCACATATTCCTTAATCAGAAAAGGTATTCCCTGAGCAACTCCATTCTTATAGGTTTCCCCGATGTTGATGATCACATTGGCTGAATCCTTCAGGATTGGGAACAACTTGTCGAAAATAGCGGCGATATTGGCGGCATACTCTTCTTTAGTTTCTTCCTGACCCAATTGTCTTTCCTGACCAACTTCGTAGTTCCGTAAATCCCAGTAGGGAATTGAAGTTACGATCAAATCAACCTGACCAGCATAATTTGGCATATCTGCCAGCTTCACACAGTCCATGTTATAGAAATTTGCCTTTTCAGGAATGACGAAAGTGAACTGATGTTGGTTATCCATGGCCAATCGCTGGTCAATGAACTTGTTTGCTTCAGCAACGGTACAGTCTCCCTTTTTTAGTTTTTCGGTGAACCCGTAGTTCTTTTCCAAGTCAACCGATTTCTTTTCCTTTAGAAAATCGTAGCAGGTGTCCACCTTCCAGCCTTTTTCAATAATACCTTTGGAAAGGATGTCATCTTCAAGGTCGTTGTTTAATACATATTCCAACTTGTTTTGGATAACATCGTTCTTCCACCGACCATTTAACGCTGCTGAAATTTTCTTAGACCGTTCGTAGGGTTTTCCGTCTTCAACTTTCTTTCCCTGACGACTCGGGAACATTTTGAATACCACTTTAATTATCCGAATTTCGTCTTCAGTGGTTTTCTGGCGATACATGTTTAGCATGATACGCTGCTGAAGAGTTGGCTTCCCTTCAAGAACCTGTGCGATGACTGTTTCGCCACCTGCTGCCTTTATGGCATCCACCATTCGGTAACCATTGATGATTTCGTTATCTTCCGAGATATGGATCGGAACCATTTGTCCATAAGTTTCATAACTCTCGACTAAGTCTTCATTGGACTGTGGTGAAAAAAACGACTTGAATTCTGTAATCTCCTTGAGATCTGAAATTTTAACAACTATGTTTTTCATTTTTTCTTATTTTTAATTGGTATTGGGTCATTACAAATGACCAACGTACTAAATAAAAAAATATAGGGTACTCACCATCATTGGAAATGACGGTGATAATGAACTGACGAAAGAGAAGTCTATAACAAGGTTATTTCTTCACTTCCTTTCAGTTCATTGAGCTTGTTTTCCTTATCAATACTATCCCATCATGTCAAAGAACGTCTCCTACTTGGTCTAAGTCCTGGTACCTGTCGTTAGAATTTTCAGAGCATGAGTTGTCCATTCAAGGGATTTTCGTCCCCTGTCAAATTTTTAGAACTTTACTTTTTATTTGATTTTGACCGATATTTTAGTCTGTTGTTGGTCTATTAATATGACCCACTGACAAGACAAAAAAATATCAATCGGGATAAATTTCTTTATAATAGTCATACAGTACAGGTTGGATTAGTTTTAATCCATCTTCTTCTGCTTTCTTATCATCAATCCCATCTTTATATTGCTCTTCCCGTCCAATTGATTTCGTAAACTTTCTTACCTTTTTACCGTCATCGTCAAGCCAATAGGCTTTAATGGCCAGATAGGTAATTCCT
This sequence comes from uncultured Odoribacter sp., assembly GCA_964422425.1. Classification (GTDB taxonomy): domain Bacteria; phylum Bacteroidota; class Bacteroidia; order Bacteroidales; family Prolixibacteraceae; genus Aquipluma. The sequence continues at coordinate 67,365 of CAYRBM010000005.1, read as the reverse complement.
GTTTGTGGATGTTTGTTCCTTGACAACTTATAGTCAGGATCAATGACAATACGTAATCTCATCAGTTGGTGCATGTATTCATTTATCCGAAGATAAACGTCCCGAACGTCGGTGAATTCACGTTCACCTTTTTGTAATTCGTCCAAACTGGCAAAGTAGAACTTAACGATTGTTTCTTTAAGGTTCTTTAGATCGAACAGGTAACCCCAGTTTTGAGTTCTTTGATGAGTCCCAGCTTTAAAATTGTCATCAACAACAAAAGCGATAAATTCATCGACTTTACCATTCGTTGAAGGTACACCTTTCATTTTCATGAAGTCTTCATAGTATCTTTTAATATCTTCTTTCATGACCTTTTCATCATAACCAAGTCCTAAGAGAAGAAGTAACCCCTTCACTACGCCTGCACCACCTATGATTAAATCGATAAGTTCCATTTTTTTAATGCTTAACTGGAACAAAGCTAGTAATAATTTTTGAGTTGTGCAATAGCAGTGACCAACTTAGAGACAAAAGTAGATAATTCTGGTAATTTTGCAGCATTATAATTCGATCACTTTCCGCTTCAGTGGCGAGTTTTAAATATTTTTATTTATTTTATTGAATTTCGTTATTTAGCTCTATTCTAAATAAAATATTATCAAAAAGAGGAAATTCGTTGGTCATTTGGGGTATAATTTATGTGAACAACTTCTCTCGAAAACTTGAAAAGTGCTTCTATTTAGGTGGTACCTGAGGGATTAATAGTGTGTTTTTACATCTAAAGACACAATCGCTGGTACCTGAACAGGCTGGATAACTTCTCACGGAAACATGAAAGGTGTTCTATATTGGTGGTACCTGAGGGAGGAATTGTATGTTTTTGGTACAAAACACATCATCGCTGGTACCTGAATAAACTTGGACTACTTCTCTCGAAAACTTGAAAAGTTGTACCAATCCACAGGTTCACTTCTCATGAAAACTTGAAAGGTGATTGACCAAAATGAAGTCCATTTGGAATCTTACTTCTCTTTCTTTCGTGTTATATCCTTATCTACTGGTGTTGAATTTGCTTGAATGTAGCTGTGTAGTATGTTGCGAACCAAAGTTGACAAAGTGACCTTTTCTTTTAACATGGCGGACATCAGTCGTTTTAACTGACTTTCACTTATTCTTATATTGATAGTTTTCTTGTATCCCATGTAAATAAATATTCATTGGTTGTAAAAAATGTAATGCAGACCAAATATTTATTTGATAATCTGCTGAAAAAGAGCTGAATTTCTTGATAATCGCTTTGTTTATCAAAATATTTTGTGTATATTTTAAATAAGGATCTCGACAAATACTTCCGAATAATATATGAACCCCTGCGTTGATGTGAGTCGAGACACTGATACGTTTGGGGTTTTCTTTTTTTATAACATATCATGGAACAGAAAGCATTTCTATTCTATCTGAACTGGAAAAAACAGATAGATGATTTGGATGACATTGAATTAAGAAGATTTATACACAATCTGATAAAATACCATTCGGGAGAAGAAATTGATCTTCCTAGCAAGACCGACAGATTGGCTTGGAATGGGATTTTAACAGGTCTTGAAGTAAATCAGGATAAATACGAAAAAAAGATACAGGCCAATCGTGAAAATGGTAAACTTGGTGGAGCACCTAAAGGAAACCAAAACGCCAGCAAAGATAAAACAACCCAAAACAACCCAAATCAACCCAAACAACCTGATAAAAGAGAACAGGTAAATGAGAATAGTGAAATGGAAATAGAGAATAGTAAAGAGGTAAATGATAATAGAGAAAAAACAAATGATAACAATAAAAAGGAAACTGATATTGATAAAACAAAAGTTCCTGCTGAAGTTCCTTATTATTCTGGCTCTTCCTCTACTATTTCTAAAACTAATTCTGGTATTTCAATGCACGAATATTACAAACAGCGAGGACTTTATGGTTGAAAATTAATATTCCAACTGAACGCTAGTGAGATTACTGGACCAGATGCTGGATCTCTATACTGGGGAAATTCAGTTTTAAAATTAAAGAGCATCCAACCGAACGCCAGTGAGCTATTTTGCTCACCCTAATACAGAAAAGTAATCCCAACGAAATTTTGTCGCAGACAAATCTATTAGCAGGGTGGAACACCAAAACCCCACCCCCAATTCCGCTCGACCCCCTCCCCTTAAATGTTTTAAGTTGGTTAATTAGAAAAAAGTCAACCAGAACCTATTTTAAGAGTTCTGGTGAGTGTTCATTTAGATTTAAACAAAGACATTGGCTTGAAAGAGAACCCTCACCAAAACTCACCAGAATGAGACTCTGAATACGTCCAGAAATTGGCCAAAATTTTTTCTCGGAAATCCGCTAGAATGTTCATTAACCCAAATTTTTGGCCAGAATTTCTTAAACGGCATTGAGCGACCTATTTAGACCACAAAATAGCGGGGAGCAAGGGAAGCACCCTCCTCACCCGCCCAGCAGCCCATAGGCAGGAAGGATGGTATGGAGGATCCATGAGAGAAATAGATCATAAAAATTGCTTGGCTCAACAATCTCTACTACAGCATCTTCTTAGCATTAATTTAGCATTCCAAATTTCTTTTTACGATTTTTTTTCGATATAATTTGATTATGAAAAGAATTAAAAAATCAAATATTTATGAAAGTACAAGTAGGTAACGTAATGAACATTGAAGGGGTGGCAGAGTACACTACCTTGTCAAAAGCGACGATTTACAATCGTGTATCGAACAAAACAATTCCGTTTCATCGGGTTGGAAGCCGAACAATTTTTCTTCAGGATGAAATTGATCAGTGGATCAAAAATGATGGTCAGATGAACGGGAATCTTCCTCCAATTAACTTCTTTAACAATTAATCAGTATGGCAACATTTAAAGTAGTTTTAGATACCCGTTATAAACACAAAGACAAAACCCATCGGTATTGTTTAAGAACGACTGTTGATGGAAAGGTCAAATATCTCCCTTTGGAATATAACCTAACGGAAGAACAGCACAACATGGTTTTTAAAAAAATGGTTATGACCAAGGAATGTATCGACCTTCGTGAAAAGTTCAGTGAAATCGAAACACATGCTCAGCGTGTATTCAGTTCCATGCGACATTATGACCCTGAGCGGTTCAAACAATTGTTCTACAAAAAAGACAATCAAACACAACAGACCGATCCAACTCTTCCAAAGACATTGGCCATGAAGGAACTATTCGAGTACTACATGACTAACACATCCATCAAGGTAAGTACCCGAATTCACATGAAGGTGGTGTTGAGTAAATTACAGGAATTCCATCACAATGTCTATGTCGATGATATTGACGTCCAGTTTTTAAAGGACTTTGAAAAGGCTCAGACTAAAAAGAAGAAAAGTGTAGCAACGGTAGCCTCCTACATGCGTGATATTCGAACTGTTCTGAACTATTTTAGTCAGGTAAAGAAGATTATTCCAAGGGATTACAATTATCCGTTTGGCAAGGGTGGGTATTCAATCAAACTGAAAAAGAAGAAGAAAAACGTCTTACAGGAGGAAGAAATCCTATCGCTGATTGATCTGAACACTTTTGAATCCAACAAACAGGAATACGCCCATAATATCTTTATGCTGCTTTATTACGCCTGTGGTATTAATCCAATCGACCTGTTGAAACTTCGCTGGGAAGATTTAGACCACAATCATTTTCACTTTATCCGAACAAAGACAGAAACAACCAGAAAGTCTGAGGTTCAGGAGTTAGTCATACCTTTAACAGAAGAAGTCAAGTTTTACCTGAATAAAGTTGGCGATCCAACAAGTCCGTTTGTGTTAGGGAAATTACATGAAGATTACACCGACCAATCACTTCGAAACCGAAAAAACAGATTCAGGCAGGAGATTAATACCGAGCTGAAAAAGATCGGGAAACGCTTAAACTTATCTGTTACTTTAAGAATGGCCAGTGCGCGGGATGCTTACGCAAGTACTTTGGATAGAAATGGTGAACATCGTGAAAACATATCAAGTATGCTGGGACATAGCGATATACGCACAACTTCTAATTATCTCGATTCATTATCAATTAAAAAGACCTTCGATATTAATGATAAGCTGGTTAAACGGAAGAAAAAAAATGAGGATAATGGTGAATCGGCAGCGGTAGCTTAATTATATCCTAAGTGATAGTCTTCTTTTTCGTAACCACCCAAATTGAAACCTGCACATTTTTGTGTGGGTGTTTTTGTTTTTTAATAAAATCAATTGCACAAATCAACGATGGTCATATTTTCCAAAAGGAATTAACTATTTTCGTTGGTTAATCAGTCAATCTGCATCTTACAAATGAAAAATCACCTCTCAAAATCGGTTACTATATTCATTGGTGTTGTTATTGTCATCCTTTTCAGTTGCAAGAAAGAAATTCCAAAAGTTATACCAACAATCGAAACTTCAGCTGTAACAAACATTACGGCAAACACAGCAACAATCAGTGGTGTGATTAAATCAGACGGGGGGGCATCAATCACTGAATGTGGTGTTTGCTGGAGTACGAACCCAAATCCAACAATTACTGATAGCAAAATTAAAGTTAGTTCAGGAATTGGAACTTTCACAAGTTTGATTACCGATCTTATACCAGGTAAAACATACTATATTAGGGCGTATGCTATTAATACGGTTGGTGTATCTTATGGGAATCAGGTTATAATGAATACTATACCTCTATTATCAACCTTGACAACCATTGAGATTTCATCTTTCACCGCAACAAGCATTACTTGTGGAGGAATTATTACTAATGATGGTGGAGCAACCATTACTAGCCGTGGTGTTTGTTGGGGGACAAAAGATAATCCATCCATTACCGACAATAAAACAGAGGACGGAATAGGGATCGGGACTTTTACAAGTACAATCACTGGATTAATTTCAGGCTCAACCTATTATGTTAGAGCATATTCAACGAATAGTGCTGGAACAAGCTATGGAAATCAATTATCAATCGTGTTGCCTAAACTGAAAAATTACCTTCGGCCATCTTACGATTTAAGAAAATCTGATTTATGGGTTGATTATTACAAAATACCTCAAACAATTTTTAAAAGAAGTTACGACTGTGGAAATACTTTTGCTGATTTTAATGGGGATGGGTATGATGATATATTAATGGGATACGTTGACTGGTCTGATGTCGAAGGAAGGCATCCATTTGAAATTTACATAAATGACAGATCAAACAATAAATTTATCTTGGACAATAGCATAGTCAAAACAAATTTAGGGGTTATTAATCCAAGAAAATCTATTGTTGGCGATTTTAACGGAGATTCAAAGCCAGATGTGATATTTGCTGATTCTGGAGTTGATATGGTTCCATTTAGCGGTACTGAACAATCAATATTAATTAGTAGTCCTAACGGATATGAGCATAAACTTCTCTTAAACGACAAGTGGTTTGGACACGGTGTTTGTTCTGGGGATATTGATAATGATGGAGATTTAGATGTTTTTTTTACGAGCCCAACAGATAGGCCCTATTTATTATTCAATGATGGGCAAGGCAATTTTACCAACAACCCTAAAAAAGTCATGTTCTCGTTGGCAGGAGTATATGCTTGCGAAATGCACGATATCAATAAGGATGGATTTATAGATTTGGTCGTTGGGGGCCATAATTATTCAAGTAATCCAACTAACTCTCCAGCTAAAATTTTATGGGGTAATGGAATTGATTTTGACGATAATCGATCAACATTATTGCCACTAATTGATGATTGGGGTATAACAAATGATTTCAACTTTGAGGACATTGACGCAGATGGCAAAGAAGAACTAATTCTGAGCCTATTGCGAAATGATTTTTCAGGATTAAGAGTTCAAATATTGAAAAATATTGGAAACTACAGCTATAAAGATATTACAGATAATATAATTCAGGATTATTCTTATCCTACTGAATCTTGTATCGTTTGGATAAGGGCTGAAGATATTGACAAAAATGGTAAGTTAGACATTTTTGATTCTGACAAGGGACATGGGAACCGTGGTTATCCATTTCGCTGGGAAAAGGATGCGGATGGAATTTTTAGACGGAAGTTAAACTAATAATGATTCATTAACCATTCAAATTATCGACTAAAAGAAAGGTTTGGTTTAAGTTCATAAAATTATGCTTCCAATTTATTGCCAGAAAATCTGCCAGAAAAAAGGTAAAATGGTAGAGTAAATGATTTAGATAAAACGAATTTAAACTTTAAAATAGTGGGTGATAGTGGGGTATTGTGAGGTAGAATTATTATGATCCGTACTGCCAGTCAAACGCTCTAGCCAACTGAGCTAATCCCCCGTTTGAGGCGACAAATATATAAATATTTTTCATTGGCAAGAGTTTGAGTGAATCTAATTTTTTAGTTCTATTCAGGAGATTTTTATCCGGAATTTTTAATCTGTCAGATTTCTGCCTTAAAACCAGAAATAAGTACAAATCGCGCACGAGTTTAAACTTCGCGAGCAGTTCATTCAAATTATTCCCTTTTACCAACAGCACTGTTCGCTCGGGTAGATGAGCATACTTAACCAATAGATAGCATCATTTAACCTCAAAAATCCATCACTCATGAAATAGGCAAAGTTTGTGCTATTCTTTTTTCGATATTTGTAAAAACCCGAAGACAATTATCATGATAAATTGTGTCATTATTGACGACGAGAAACCGGCCAGGGATTCCCTGGAATTAATGCTTGGTCACTACTTCCACGATAAAGTAAGAATAATCGGAAAAGCTGAGTCATTAAAAGAAGGCATTCTGCTGATATATAAACACAACCCTGATTTAGTGTTCCTCGACATAGAGATGCCCGAAGAAAACGGGTTTATGCTTTTTAATTATTTTCAGCAAGTAAAATTCTCTGTCATCTTTACAACTGCCTATAAAGAATATGCCATAAAAGCCATAAAAGTTGCGGCGCTCGATTATCTTTTAAAACCAATCAGTGTTGAAGATCTTCGGGAAGCCATTTCTTTATATGAAAAGAGACTGTTTTCAGGCATTGAAAAAGAGAGTATTGAAAAACTGATTGGTGTTTTAAATCCATCAACCAACGTTGAGAAGATAGCCTTACCTACTTTTTACGGTTTCCAGATGGAGAAAACCGGTGATATCATCTACTTCGAGGCTGATGAAAATTACACCAAGGTTCACACCATTTCAGGTAAAGTCCTCCTGGTTTCAAGGTCGATTGGTGATTTGGAAAAAACCATTTCACCCAACACGTTTTTCAGAATCCACCGTTCATACATTGTTAATCTCAATTTTGTGAAAGCCTTTAACCGAAACGACGGATATTTCGTCACCATGGAAAACGGGGCGAAATTAGATGTCGCTGCACGGCGAAAAGACGATCTGATAAAAACGCTCACCGGCCATTAAATTCATTTATAAATCAGGCGGATAGTTGAAATATATAAAAGAAGTGATATCGAGAACCAATGGATTAAACAGACATATTCGGACATGTCTGTTAGTAGTTTCATGTTTATTCCTCCCTCTGATTTTGTCATCGCAAAACTATCCCAGGAGCAACTACACCATGAACGACGGACTTCCGGGCATGTCGATCCGCTGCATTTACAAAGATACCAGAGGTTTGTTGTGGATTGGTACCGATGCCGGATTATGCTCGTATGACGGGAAATCATTCCGGATTTATAAATCGAAGGAAGGAATGACCGCCAGTAAAATATGGGCAATTGCAGAAGATGACGATGCCAATTTATGGTTTGGGAGTTATGGAGATGGGCTGTATAAATATAATGGTCGGCGTTTTGAACGGTTTACAAAGGAAAACGGATTGGTCAGCGATTATGTCCGGGCGCTCCTTTTCTCCCAAAAATTCCAATGTTTGATTGTGGGGGCAGAATTTGGAATAAATACTATTCGAGGAAATACAATAACCGCATCTCCTGCAGAGATGTTTACCACCAAAGTTGGAAGAACCATTACCGGCCTGTGTGAGACCGGAAATTTTATCTATGTAACAACTTACGGGCATCAAAACCCTATCCGATACTATCCTGATCAAAATAAATTCGTATCAGTGCATGATACCGGTAAGCATTATCCGATCCATAGTTTTTCATGCTTTTTATCTTCAAATGGAGATACCCTTTTTTCAAATCAGAGTAAAGGGATTAGACTTTATAGCAAAAAGGGAATCTTCAAATGTGATACTTTAGGACAAGTTTTCAACACCACCGAAGACAAACGTGGTAATTTATGGATGGCTGCATGGTCGTATCAGAACATGAACCAGAAAGGTGGGCTTTTTCGCTATGACGGCAAGTCGATTCAAAACTTTAAATCAGCTTTCGGAATAACTGACCTTGAAATCTGGACAGTATATTATGATCGTGAACAGGATATTTTGTGGGTTGGAACAATCAATGAAGGATTATTTAAAATTCCATTCAATAATATAACATGCTATCCTCCTGAGTATTTCAAGATTGACAACCAAACAATTAATTACCTTTACATTGATTCCGACAGCCATTTATGGATTTCAGGCAGTAAAGAACTGATCAAATTGAAAAGCGACCAAAGCTTCACTTTTTTGAAAAAGCGTCCGATGGTTTTGGCCTACCAACATTTTTGGAATGCCCCCAATCAAGTGAATCTGCCCCCGATGGGTGAAACAATGAAGGCTGCCAAAGACCTCCAACTATCAAATTTGAAAAGGTTCGAAGAACAAACCAATTTTAATTTTAAAAAGATAATTAACGATTCTCCTCATTCTGTCATCTATTCAAGTGAACTTGGATTATTCCGCTACGATAGCAAATCTGATGAAACAAAATATCTGGGACAAGAAGGTGCATTAGGCTCATTTGCTGCTTTGGGGGATACATTAATCATCAGCGTTTGGGGACCAACTGCTTTTAATCCTAATTATAAATCAAGCCGTGTAAACTTTGACAATTCCATCTATTTCCCATCAAAAATATTTCAGCATTTTAACTCCGAAGGAGATCCAAAAAATGTGACCAGTATCGCCAAACAAGGGAACCAAATTTGGTATGTTACTGCAGCTTCCGGCTTATGGATGAGCCACGGAATGAACCTGATTAATTTCAATAAAACCGACAGCACCATTGGGAATAACCTGAATGACGTGTGTTTCGATGAATTCGGACATGTGATTTTTGGCTCAAACAACGGCGAAATCTGCATTGCCACCTATAAAAATCAGCAACTGAAAATCGATTTCCGCATCAATGGCGACAATGGCTTAGTGGGGAACAGTGTATTTTGGCTGGTTGCCGACCAAAAAGGCAAATTATGGGCGGGGACCAATCGCGGCTTGAACTGCATCGATCTGAAAGAACTTTACACGAACGGGAAATACACGATTCGCTTTTTTGACGAAGAAGATGGTTACCTGGGGCAAGTGTCAAGACACGCAGTAATCGACGCTAATAACCAGCTATGGGTTAGCGCTGGCAAAAACCTGATCAGAATCAACACAAAGGATTTACTTGAAAACCGCACTGAGACCAATACTGTCTTGTTGAATAAACTTGAGATCAATAATCAGCCAATCGAGCAAATTATTAATAGTGAGGATTTGAGCAAGTGGAACCCTCATCCATTGAAAAAGCTCAAACTTAAACGAACTCAAAACGATTTAATTTTCGGATTTGACGCACGAAACTACCGAAACCCTTTGAAGGATCGATTTCGCTACAAACTGAAAGGCTACGATAAAAACTGGAATGAATGGTCGGAAAACAGACAGGCTGTTTACACCAACCTTCCTCCTGGAAATTACAAACTGGAGGTTGAATCGATGAATTTAAACTCAGGATTGTACTCACATCCATTATCGTTCGAATTCGAAGTTCGCCCTTATTGGTGGGAAATCTGGTACGTTAGGCTATTAATTCTGGGCTGCTGGATCGGACTAATGATCTATGTAATCAGAAAATATACAGAGTTGAAACGAACCCGTCAACAAAAACGGCTTGAAATTGAAAAGACCATCGTAACACTCGAATTGCAAGCCTTGCAGGCACAAATGAACCCTCATTTTATTTTTAACTGCGTAAATGGTATTCAATATTATGTACTGGCCAATAAAATGGATCAGGTTTTGGCCTATTTATCCGATTTCTCAAAAGTTATTCGCGAATCGCTGGCAAACGCAAACCTCAAAACAATACCGTTAAACCAGGAAATTGATTTTCTGAAAAGCTATCTGCGCCTGGAACAAATGCGTTTTCCTGACAAGTTCGACTACGAGATCCGTTGTGAACAAGAACACTCCATTGCATTTGCCCAAATACCGCCCATGTTGATACAACCTTTTATCGAAAATGCCATCAGGCATGGTTTTTCGAATTTGAAGGAGAAAGGTCACTTATCAGCTCTTTTCCAACCCATAAGCGACGAGGTGTTAAAATGTACGATTACCGACAACGGAGTTGGACGAAAAAACTCAAGCCAAAATCGGCCGAACTTAGACGGCGACAGATTGCACAGTGGCCAAATCACCGAAAACAGGATCAGGCTGTTCAATACTCCCGATTCTACTGAAAAATATAAAATCGTTTATTCCGATTTGTTTGAACTCAACGAACACCATGGCCTGCAGGTAGAAATTTATATGCCAATGGAAAAGAATTAGGCTTATTGTTATTCCCAGTTTTTATAGTATTTAACAAACTCCATTTTTACATTTATCCCGAAAACCAAGACATTCATTCTTTGAAATGCTCCGCTCATACATTGGGAAAAAATGAATGAGGGGAAATGGGTAATTTTGATGAGGTCGAAAAAATATACCTAGAACTCAAACTTATGAAAAACGTTTTTAAACAGGCTACGATAAAAAATCGATTAGTAATTTATGTCTTTTTTATCTGCTTATCTTCCTGTAATCCGAAATCTCCTTGTGACAAATTCCTTGAGGGTTATGCAAAGTATGTTGACAAAACAATCGAGATTCTAAATAAAAAAGAAAAGAATCCTTCAGATACTCAAACTATTTCTGACTACATTAAACTACAAGGTGAGGCTGTTAAATGGCTTCAGATTCCAGATGATTGCGCAAATGATCCTGATTTTTTAGCAAAGTTTAATCAAATTCAACTAAAATTCATAAATCTAAAGAAATGAAAAGCAGAAGAAAAAGGGGAGCATGGTTTGTCATACTTACAATTTGGACTACTCTTGTATTCTCAATAGGTATGGCTGTAGAAGTATACCTATTAAATACTACTATCAAGATCTTAGGTGGCTGGCAAAATATCTCATTGTCAGATCAATGGGTTGGTTTGTCAATTCCATTCACAGCTCTAATTTGTCTATTGATAGCATTTGTCGGCTTGGCAATAATGTTCATATCACTTAAACGAGTCGGTTACTATATTTACAGTATGGGCTTGGGTTTATTAGTTGTATCCGTTGTATATATAAACATTAAATATGGTGATTTATTACTAACAGCAAATCAAGATATTTACTTTATTGCGATATGGTCATTAGCACAAGCTCTGTTATTTTTACCCGTTTTTTTTACAAAACTTAACAAAAAGGTAAGTGTTGAAAACAAAAATGAAGGTGACCAAACGAATGTAAATCGGGGCACATCTTCAGAAGACAACCTGAATTCGGAGAATCATAATATAGCACAAAAAAGGACCGCAAAAAAAACCGTTGTTTATGTTGTTGGGGTGATCATTTTATTGATCTTAATAGGATTAATAGCTGAGAAAAAGTATTTGAACGTTAATTCAGGTGAAGTTTTAGCTGATTCTGTTAACGTTGAGAATAAAGAAGGTGAGATAATTTCAGAGAATAAATCAAGAATTTCTAATGATGATTTTTCCCATCAAGAAAATCAAAATAATTATTCTCAATCAGATGAATTAGTAAGCAAAACAAAAGGTATTTTAAAATCGCGTGTGTTTAATTATACCAACTTATCAGATTGGAGTGGAGTGACTTTAGTGTTTGATGATAATAACTTTAAAATGGTTCATTTCACACTTGCAGGCATTCTATTTAAAGCTGTTGGAACTTATCAAATCAGCCCTCCAATAGATGATTCGTTTGCACTGATTACTTTAAATCTAGTGGGGAGTATTCAGAAATCAGAAATATCAGCAGATAAAAATGGTATAGATGCAGAAATCTTTTTTCTAAGAAACAGGGAATTATTTTTAAAAAGTGCCTCAAACAGCGACCTTCCCACTGCATTCTCAAGTAACAGCAATGATTTACAGAATGATTACAATCTTATTGGGAAAGATTTATTTGAAGGGAAAAGAGAACTTTCAAAGGAAGAGCAGGATTCTATAGCAAACCAAGAAAGCGAAAAACAGAAAAAAATAGATGATTTAGAAGAAAAGTTAAAAGGGCTTTAAAATTCATAAAATCAACGCGATATGAAGAAAATATTAATTGTTACGAGCATTATTTTCTTGAATATGGTTTTCCATGGCTATTCACAAGAAAGGCAAGATGAAGTTAGAAAACAATTACAATTAAGTATGGATTTCCAGTCTGAGAAACTTAAAAATGTTGTTGGCTGGTCAAGAATTGAAAATCAGGAAGGAAAGTTCTGGGAACAATCTGAAGCAAATTCAGATGTTAGTTATCTGCCTAGTTTTGGCAAAAATGAGGATTTTAGCTTTAAATATATGCAAATGTACAAATTCAACCTTGAAGGCCAGAATTTTTACCTTATTGTGATTAACTACGGACAAGAAAGGATAAGAGCGTTTGCTTTTAATGATTTGGATATCCAAAATCTAAGAAATATAATTGAAGGGGCAGACGGGAAAAGCTATAATGCACTAGAAATCAGATTTTGTGAAATTTTCTCAAATGAGGAGTCTGGGCGTTTTGATCCTGAACAAATAATTAAAAATAAGCAATTGATTAAATTACTATTACTTGGTAAAGGAGATTATTATACATCAAATTTATGCAAGGGGCATTCGTTATTCAGAATAAATTCCCAGATACTAAAAGGCGAACCAATCATTCGATTTGTATTTTTACCTTGGCTTGATAATGGCTATCCTGAAAAGCTCGAAAATTATGACTTAGCTAGCGCAAATAATTATTTCGAGTTAAAAAAGGGTGAATTTGAGAAGTTGTTTAAGTTTTCTCCATATGAAAGTGAAAAGGAATATTTAAAAAAAGGATTCGAAAAGCATGCCGCACAAGATTACTCGGAAGCGATCAATGAGTTTACTAATGCGTTAAGAATTAACGAGAGTAATTATCATACTTATATGAACCGAGGATATTGCAAAATTGATCTGCATGATTATTCCGGTGCAATCACTGATTACTCCAAAGCAATTGAATTATGTAGTCACATTGTATCACATGTAGAAAAAGAAGATAAAGAAAATTCCTTCGATGAGAGTTGCTTTTATCGTGCCTTTTGCAGGTATAAATTAGAAGATAGTAAAGGAGCTCTGGAGGATCTTGATTTAATAAAATCCATTTCTTTTTCGTCAAAAGAGGAAGTTGCTAAGCTGAGAAGCCTTGCTCTTTTGAAATTAGCTAATCATAACATAAAATTATCAGATTCAAATGTGAATAGTGAAACTAATGGAGAGACTAAAAAAACTACTGTGGATGAAGATTCGTCGTTTGAATTAGAGGAAGACACAGTTTTTATGGTTGCTGAAGAAATGCCCGAATTTCCAGGCGGCAGAATTGCGCTGAACTCCTATATTTCAAAAGCGCTTATTTATCCCGCGGTCTCAAAGGAAAAAGGTATACAGGGTAAAGTATTTGTTACCTTCGTGATTAACAAAAGTGGATCTGTAGCAAATGCGAGGGTCATTAGGGGTGTCGATCATAATCTCGACGCAGAAGCCTTGAGGGTTGTTGCGACCCTCCCAAAATGGAAACCTGGGAAAAGCGGTGGTGTACCTGTAAGGGTATCAGAAACAGTTTCTGTCCTTTTCAGTCTAGAAAAGTAAACTGGTAGATTAAAGGTTTTAGTTTAGCCATGAATACCCGTTGTAGGAAAAAACAGGCTCCTAATAAAGAGAACAGCAATATTATTGCTATGAACGACTTTGCAAAAGTCAAAAAAGAAGATAAAGCGTCGGGTTGTACAGATATAGAGAGAACCGCCGATTTAGGATATGAGAAAGCTAAACAACTTTTAATTCAATACAGTAAATAAACCTATAAATTCTTTAAACTAAAATCAAAAAAATGAACTGGAAAGAAAATTTGATAGAGGACCTTACCCCCAGAAGAAAAAGAAATAATTCCATCGAAGTATACCTAAGTTTAAAAAAAGAAGTGATTCAACCTACGTTAAAAGAAATCAGCGCAATACTTAATGATCATTACATCTTTACAAGTTTAGGTACTAATAATGAAGAGCTAACAGTACAATCTGGTTTTCTAAAGTTGTTTAGGATGAAGATTTTATTTCAAGATAGCAAATTAAAATTAGAATATTATTGTGCTGATAATATAGAGCTAAGCCTTGAACCAGAACTAATACTTAAAAGTGAGAAATTCTTTGAATTAAGCGAAGTTACAGAAGAGCTGATTGGGAAAGAATTTTATGAAAACTTCAAGCCCTTATTGCCTATTTGTTTTTCTGAAAAACAATAAACAAAGCACACATTGTTACTGTTTTGGTCCGCTGACTACATTCATTTTCGGGAATCAGAAAGATATTTCTGCACTGATTTCCGACACATTTCAAAATGCAAATTCATATCTGATCTATTTTCAAAGAAATTTACATTTTAGGATTTCATCATTATTGGATGTGAAGATTATTTTTTATCTTTAGCCCCTCGATACTAAATGTGTCTCCGTTAAGAAATAAACTAATATCACTTAATTATGGAACTCAAGAAATCACCCAAAGCGGATCTCGAGAACAAAAGGAATCTTTTTGTTCAGCTAGGGTTGGTGGTATCTCTTGCGATCTGTTTATACGGCTTTGAAGCAACCAGTAAAGTTGATCAGGTTCAATCACTTGGATCTATGTCGGGCCAGACAGTTGAGGAAGAGATTATTCCAGTAACTCGACAGGAAGAAGTTAAACCACCACCACCACCACCACCACCCAAAGTTGTGGACATGTTGGTGATTGTTGATGACAATACTGAAATCCAGGACGAATTGGAAATTGAAGACACTGAAGCCACTGACAAAACAGCGATCACCGCTGTGATGCAGGTTTCGGACAATAAACAAGAAGAAGAAAAGGAAGAAACCCCTGTATTCTTTATTGTGGAAGAAATGCCCGATTTCCCAGGAGGACAGTTAGCTCTACGTAAGTTCATTGCACAAGCCATTAAATACCCGGTAATTGCTCAGGAAAATGGTATCCAGGGAAAAGTCTTCGTAAACTTTGTTGTTGAGAAAGACGGATCGGTTACCAAAGCAACCATTGCCCGTGGTGTTGACCCATCGCTCGATAAAGAAGCTTTGCGCGTGGTGAACAGTCTTCCTAAATGGAAACCTGGGAAACAAGGCGGAAAGCCGGTGAGGGTTTCTTACACTGTGCCAATCAACTTCGTACTACAGTAAAAAAGATTTTATACTGATTAAAATTCCTGGTTCTGTTTCGTCGGAGCCAGGAATTTTTGTTGATAATAATTGACCCTATGATTGAAACTTCTCCTGTTACTGAAACTGTTGTTCTGATAGGCCTGATAACACAAAATCAGGAAGAAGATCAGGCCAAAGAATATTTGGAAGAATTGGAATTTCTGGCCGATACTGCCGGAGCCACAGTAAAAAAACACTTTTTACAAAGGCTCGATGTTCCGAATTCGACCACGTTTGTGGGAACTGGCAAACTGGAGGAAATCGCAGCCTTTATCAAAGCAAACGACATTGATACGGCTATTTTTGACGATGACCTTTCGCCTACCCAACTCAGAAATATTGAAAAAGTGCTGGAATGCAAAATTCTGGACCGAACCTTTCTTATTCTGGATATTTTCGCGAAACGGGCACAAACGGCTCACGCAAAAACGCAGGTTGAACTTGCTCAATATCAATACCTGTTGCCGCGTCTGACCAGGATGTGGACCCATCTTGAGCGTCAACGCGGAGGAATTGGGCGTCATGGACCGGGCGAATCCCAGATTGAAACCGACAGGCGAATAATTCTCGATAAAATTGCCCGGCTAAAGGATCAACTCATCAAAATTGACAAACAAAAAGCAACACAGCGGAAAAACCGGGGGAAATTAGTACGGGTTGCATTAGTTGGTTACACCAACGTTGGAAAATCAACACTAATGAACCTTTTAAGTAAATCGGATGTATTTGCCGAAAATAAATTATTTGCCACCCTTGATACGACTGTGCGAAAAATGGTCGTAGGCTATCTGCCTTTTCTGCTGGCCGACACCGTAGGATTCATCCGCAAATTACCACATGGGCTTGTTGAATCATTTAAATCGACCCTTGACGAAGTACGCGAATCCGACATTTTAATGCATGTAGTTGACATCTCGCATCCGGGTTTTGAAGAACAAATTGAAGTTGTCAACAGAACCCTGAATGAAATAAAAGCCGGAGATAAGCCAATCATATACGTTTTCAACAAAATTGATGCTTTTACTTTTGTTGAGAAACACGAAGACGACCTGAGTCCTCGAACAAAAAGCAATGTTTCGCTGGAAGAATGGGAAAGCAGCTGGATGGCAAAAAACAATACGCCATCGCTATTCATTTCAGCCTTAAAAAAGGAAAATATCGAAGAGTTGAAGAAATCACTGTATGAAGAAGTTCGGAAAATACATATCACACGTTTCCCATACAACGACTTCCTTTACGATTCAAACTGGACAATCAATACAGAAATTGATTGACCTGTTCATAACTTCAGTAAAATATAAAGCCCTGCTTGCCAAAACTGAAAGCAGGGCTTTTATTTAATTTGTCAGTATCGGGATACGCTATAATACAGTTACCCATCCATGAGTATCGGGTTCATCACCATACTGGATTCCGCGAAGTTTCTTGTATAGTTTCTCGCTGATCGGCCCCGGTTTTCCATCATTCGAAAAGATATATGATTTTTTCTCATCATAATCGTCAATTCGCTCGATTGGACTTATCACCGCAGCAGTTCCACAAGCTCCTGCCTCTTCAAAAGTTGCCAGCTCCTCAACTGGTATCGGACGTTGCTCAACCTTCATCCCCATGTCTTCAGCCAAAGTCATCAAACTCTTATTGGTAATTGACGGCAAAATAGAGGTTGATTTGGGTGTTATGTAGGCATTATTCTTTATTCCGAAGAAGTTGGCAGCACCACACTCATCAATGTATTTCTTCTCCTTTGCATCGAGATAAAACACGTTGGAATAGCCTAATTCATGAGCTTTTGCACCTGCAACCAAACTTGCGGCATAGTTTCCTCCCACCTTATATTTACCCATTCCAAGCGGCGCAGAACGATCGTACTCGCGCATGATAACGAATGGCGTTGTCTGAAAACCTCCTTTGAAATAGGGGCCAACAGGTGTTACAAACAAAACAAACATATATTCAGAAGCTGGTTTTACACCAACCTGAGCGCCTGAACCAAACAAAACAGGACGAATATAAAGCGAAGCACCCGATTCGTATGGTGGAACGAACCGCTCATTCAGTTTAACAGCCTTCACTACTGCTTCTGTAAATTTTTCAACCGGAAGTACGGCCATCATGGTTCCTTCACTTGAATCCTGCATACGACGGGCATTATCTTCCATCCTGAAAATACGAATTTTGCCGTCTTTCCCGCGAAAAGCCTTCAACCCTTCGAACGCTTCCTGTCCGTAATGAATACTTGTAGCAGCAATATGAAGTGTCATATATTCACTGTCACTTACTTCAAGTTCTCCCCAGGCACCATTTTTATAAGTGCAACGGATATTGTAATCCGTTTTCATATATCCGAAGCCCAATGCTCCCCAATCAATTTGTTCCATAATTGTATAAGTTGTTTTTCAATCAGGTTTTTAAGAACCTTAAATTAAAGAAAAAAAATGCGGAGAAGGAAAGACATCCGTCTGTTCTGGCAAAATTTATCCATTTGATCATTTTAGCTCAATTCAATAAAGTACCCGCTATGTCTTCTGATATTCAAAACCTTTCCATCGTCAAAAATGAGGTACTGTCCTTTGATTCCACTCAATGTTCCTGAAATTCGCGGATCTTTGTCAAACGAAACACTGGTAATTTTCTCAGGAAAAGAAGTCACCGGATAATTTATGCTCCAGATGTGATTATCGGAGTGCAAATATTGCTGCAGTTCGGCAGGAAGAAGTTCATAAGCTTTCCCCTTTTCCTGCGGAAGGTTATAATCCTGTCCTCCTGAATTTTTCAGCATGGCCTGCCACGCGGTTTTGTCAGAAAAGAAGTTCTTCAGGAAAACCTCGATCACACCGGCAATATGCCGATTTGGGGTCTTTGCAAGAATTATGGCTTCTGTAGCTCCCTGGTCGATCCAGCGCGTAGGAACCTGATGATGACGTGTAACTCCGACCTTCAGCTCACCCGAAACAGCCAGATAAACAAAGTGATCAATCAGATCATGTTCCCTTGCCCAATCCATATCGCGGGCAATACCTAGGTGCGCCTTCGATAACTCGGGACGCATCACTGTTTCACTGGCTTCAGGTGCGGTTTGAAGACAGCTGTAGCAAAATCCCTGACCAAAAGATGTTTTGGTTTTCTTTCCGCAGGAAATACAGTTGATCTGACCCGTAAATTTCAGCGTTACCGACTTGCCGATTAAATCGTTCATTGGAACTTCATTTTCGCTTAAAGGCAAAAAATAACGAACCGGATCAGCAAACTCCGACCGCATCTTCAATATATTTCCTGAAGTAATCATGGCATATGTTTTTAATACTGACAAAATAGCGAAAAATAAGTTCAGGAGGTTATCTGTCCTCTAAATTCTGTGGTTAGCGGCCTTTACTTCCACTTGCTTAAATACCCTCAGAAAATTTCCTCCCCAAATCTTCCTGATTTCTTTTTCAGAATATCCGCGACGAAGCAATTCACGGGTGATATTCGGGAACTGGCTAACATCAGCACAATCGCGCAAGCCGCCTCCACCATCGAAATCGCTGCCAATACCCACATAATCGATACCTACCAGATTTTTAACGTAATCGATATGATCAACCAGGTCTTCAACAGTCGGCAAGCTTTCAGGATTCATCGCCTCCACTTCCTCCCATTCTTTTGATAAAGCTTCACGCTCGGCATCGGTCATTTTTCCCATTCCTTCCCTATATCTTTTTATAACTTGCTTCATGCGCTTGAATTTAACCGAAGTGGTATCGGGCTCTTTCACGTAGTCGTCGAGCAGACAAATCTGGATAACGCCACCTTTCTCTGCCAGTTTTTTTATCATTTCGTCACTCATGTTTCGGTTGTGTTTTGCTACCGACCGCACAGAGCTGTGTGAGGCAATTACCGGCGCCCGGCTTAGCTCAACGGTATCGAAAAACGATTTATCGGATGCGTGCGAAACATCCACCATCATGCCCAGGCGATTCATTTCAGCAATTACCTGCTTGCCAAATTCACTCACCCCGTTGTGTTCGGCAGGTTTTGAGTCGCTCGACGAGTCGCAGATATCGTTGTGATACGAGTGGCAAAGGGTAATGTACCGAACTCCTTTCCTGTAAAATTCTTCAACTTTCGAAATGTCTTTCGCCAACGGAAATCCGTTTTCCATCCCAATGTAAACAGCCCGTTTTCCGGTTTTTTCAATTCGCGATAAATCTTCGACTTTCAACGCCAGCGTGGTAATATCCTGATTCTTGCGGACCATTGCATGAAGCGAATCGATCATTTGGTTAGCCACCGAATAGGCTTTGGCATAATTCTCATCTGTACGTGGTTTCTGGCCTGTGAATGCGGCAAAAAACATGGCATCCAGTCCTCCGGATTTCATTCGTGGTAAATCTACCCGACTTTTAGGAGCCTGATGCTCATCCCGAACATTAAACCCAGATCTGATCATTTGCATTGGAGTGTCACAGTGCGTGTCAACCGTAAGGCATTTATCGTGAACTCGCTGAACCTTCTTCTCAAGTTTCGAATCTTTCTCAGAAGAAAAACCCATTAGGATTAAAGAAATCAGGCCAAAGGATACAATTCGTAAAATCATTGGATTTAGATTTTTGAGAGAGTCAAATGTAATGAAAAACCAAAAAGATCACTATCCAAGGGTAACCATCGAAAAAAATGGGCAACTCATCGAAAAAACTTTTCGGTGGGCTATTTTGTGCCGATATTCGGTTCAGAAAATAAAATCAACCGTTATGAAACTTCGTAAATTACTAGTCATTGCCGGATTCCTGATCTTCATTTCAGGATGTTCGGATTTCATGATGATTTGCTCGCTGAACCCTTTCTACGTTGAAAAGAACATCACACTTGTTCCTGAAATTGAGGGAGACTGGTCGGTCCAGCCCATTCAGTCAAAAAAAGATTCGGCTGAAAAAAACAGTGTACTCTGGGAACTGGCCGACACCATTTCAACCTGGCAAATTCACCGCTACATCTCCGAAGAAAAGATTAAAACAAAAAAAGGGAAAGACTCAACCATTTACAAACCTCAAAATTATTACGAGGTAAAACTGATCAACGCCCAAGATTCTGACCGGTACCAGTTTGGAATGGTTTTATTTAAAGTTAACAATGACTTGTATGCCGATTTTTGTCCGGGCGACATCCCCTCCCTTCAAAAAAGCCGAATGGCGAAAGAAAATTTTTTCCCGGTTCATACGCTGGCCAAAATTACCTTCAGCGACAAACAGCTGAAAGTTTCGTGGTTGGGAGCCGATTACATGAAAAGCATGATTGAAGACAAACGTGTACGAATCAAATACCGTTACGTGCCCGATGCCAAAAGACTAATGCTGACAGCTTCGTCCAACGAACTTACTGAAATGATTGAGAGGTACGCACACCAAAAACGATTTATCGACTGGGATGACCAGCCAGCCATGCTCAGATTAATTCCAATAAAATAAGACGCCATGAAAATAACAATCATACCAACCAAAAAGCAACTCATTATTCTGTCGCACCTGATATTTTGGTTCGTTTCATTTAACTTCTGGTATGTCATTCTTAACCCGGGAGTGGAATCAACTATCGTATTTCAAGGGTTCGAAGTGGAATGGTATCTCATGCTGTTGGTCAATTTTATCTTTTTGTTGTACTGTTCCCTTCCGTTTAGCTGGCTGATCAGGAGAAAATTGCTTTGGCTAAAGATTTCACTTTACCTTTTATTCCTGATTCCGCTGGGATATGCTTTTAGGCAAAAGATACTGCTCAATGGCAGCAATGATGACGTTGCTGTTTTTGCAGATTATTTTATCAAGAATTTTCTTTATGTCGTGGTGTTCCACCTTACGATTGTTGCCGCTGTTTATCTTAACCTGAAAGTATTGCTGGTCAAATACCTGAATCAGGTACATTTGAAAACTTATCTGCTTTACTTTACCGGGCTTTGTATGGTGACGGCATTTGTCAATTTTGCTTTTTTCGATTTGGTGATCGACCAATTGTTCCCAGAGCTTTATTACTTGTCGTATTTCCGGATTTGGGAGCTTGGTTTAATTGTAGCAGGTTATCTCCTTTTCACCAGCGCGCTGGCTCTAATATGGCAATACACGCAATTGCTCGTTACCAACCGCGATGCTGCCCGCAACCAGCTTTCGGCACTAAAAGCCCAGATCAACCCGCACTTTCTGTTCAATAACCTGAATACCATTTATTCGCTGGCATCACAAAAAGACGAGCGGGCTTCCGAAGTTATTCTCAAATTATCCGACTTTCTTCGGTATATTCTTTACGACACCAGCGCCGAAACCATTCCGCTCGAAAAAGAAATCGAAATTATCCAGTCGTATGTCGAACTTCAGAAAGAAAGAATTGATCAAAATTTTGTCAGGGTAAATCTGGTTACTGAAGGTCATTTCGAAAATGTCCAAATTGCACCATTGCTACTGCTTCCATTGGCCGAGAACTGTTTCAAGCATGGAATTGGAAAGGATCAGGGATTCATCAACATTTTTATCGGTTTCGACGGAGAACAACTGACCTTTAAAACCGAAAATCAGGTAGCTCCAAGAGAACGAACCAACAGTGAAAATAACGGGGGAATAGGACTAATAAATGTTGAAAAAAGATTAAATTTGATATATCCAGAAAAATATTCGCTTGAATATCAGAACAAAAACAAAATATTCAAGCTTGAATTACGGATTGAACTAAAATGTCCATGAAATGCATCATCATTGAAGACGAGCCCGCTGCCCAGGCTATTTTGGAGCATCACATCGAACTTTACCCGGGACTTACCTGCAGTGGTACTTTCCGTGATGTGTTCTCGGCACAAGTATTTCTCGACAGCAACCCGATCGACCTGATGTTTCTGGATATTAACCTGCCTGAAATGTCAGGAATCAGTTTCCTTCGCTCGTTGGTACATCCTCCTCTTGTCATTTTCACAACCGCTTATCCTCAATATGCCGTAGATGGTTTCGATTTGGAGGCCATCGACTTCCTGCTGAAACCCTTTTCTTTTGAACGGTTTTGCAAAGCTGTAAACAAAGTCAAAGAACGACTTAGCTCTAATTCTACTCAAACCTACCACGAAAAAATCACGGTAAAATCCGATCGCCGAATTTACCAGATTAACTTAAGCGACATTCTTTACCTTGAATCTTGCGGCGACTATGTTTCTATTTTTTGTTCCGACAAAAAACTGTTGGTACACGGAACGATGAAAAGCTGGAACGAAAAACTGCAAGGCTCATCCTTTCTGAAAGTCCACCGGACAATCATTGTAAATACACTCAAAATCGACCACATTGAAGGGAATCAGGTTCATCTGGGAACCCATAAGCTGCCCTTATCTGAGCCCTTTAAATCTCAGTTGTTGGAAAAGATGTACAACTCCCGTTAAATACAACATCAGTTTTTCATCACACAAATAGCCTCTGTTCGGCTATCTATCGGTCACCCTGTTTGGATTCAATATTAATATTCCGGGTATGAAAACGCGCTTTGCATTACCATGTGCTATGGTATTTGGTGAAAAATATAACCTGAATATAAAATGCTCAATGCTTTTTCTTTGGCTGCTTCTTGCCCCTCAACTTGTAAACAGTCAGTCATTCGATAACTTCAAGACCGGCAATCACCAACTGACCATTTATGTGATTCGATCAGTTGGTCCAATCAACTGGGAATCACCCTCAACACTTTACAAATCGTACATCAATGCTTATCTATCTCACATACTTCGGAAGAAAATGACACTCACCGGCCATTTGTTTATCAGGCTTTCATCTTCGTTACTCGACGAACCTTTATATGCTGGCATGTGTACTCCATCGAAAAAAGAACGACGGGTTTGTGTATTGAAAGAAAAAATTGGACTTGGTGTTTTGGGCGCAGGTATGGAGGCAAAACTGGAGAATAAAAATGATTTGATGCAAAAAATCGAATATTATTCCCAAAAAGGTGAAATTGCTTTTATAACATACCAAATCAATGAATCGGCAGCTCAAAGAATTATTGATTTCTATAAGGGATTTACTTCAAAAACTGATTTAAACGACCGGCCATCTGATCATTATGGAGGGGCATTCTGGCCCAGGTATAAAAACGAAGGAGCCGGATGTTCTGCACTGGGAATGGCCATACTCGAAGTGATCGGCCTTCAGGAAAAGGAAGCAAAAAATTGGGTTCGGAAAGTTTATATTCCGATGAGCCTGGTAGGAGGGAAATACAACAAAATGCAAAAGGTTAACCCGGGAATGATTAAAAGAACATTTTACTGGCACAACGGTTCTGGAACTGAGAATGTTGATTATGTATCATTTTCAATTTATGACCCTTCCCTGATTTTTGCATGGATTATCCAACAAAGAACCTTAGCCAGTCAACAACAATTCCCGGATTATTCCATCCTCGATGAGTCATCTATCCCGGGGCTTTCGGCTGATCGGCGCTCTGTAAAATGTCCTGAAGGACCTATTTTCATTTCACGCAAAGATTCCAATTACTTTATTACTAAATATCTGGGAAATACGGATCATTAAAAATGATGCGACCACCTGCCAAAACAGTGAACAAAACGGCCACAAAGAAAAAGACTCTGCTGAAGTGTGTTACCTCAACAGAGTCCTTATTAATCCTGATTATAAAAAGAGATTTACTTTACCAGTGTTGCGTCTTCCATGATTAATTCGTAGGCATATCCGTAGCCAAAATCTTTGTCCAGCGTAATTGTACCTTCAAATGTCACTACATCGTCAACAGCAACTTTTTCAAGTGTAGTAATGGTCAAATCAAAATGATCGCCATCCGAGGTTCCGTCCTGAATGTGAACCCAGTTTTTACCCATCACTTCCTCGTTCACTTTGACGACCTGTCCTTTCATTTTTATTTTCTTTCCGGAATAATCGCTCTTGCTGCCATATAACTTGGCAATGGTAAGTCCGCTTTCTGCCGGAGCTACCGAAATTCCCTCCTTCTGAGCTGTCGAAACCTTACCCATGGTATTCCCGTGTAGATTTTCAACTGCTGCTGCTTCTGAAATAGGCTGCTTGCTGATTTCCTGAACGAAATATATAGTTTCGAAGGTACGGTCAAGCTCTTTACTTTTAAAATTATTCATCTCCAGAGCCTGCTCGTAATAATACACCTCTCCGGCAGCAGCCTCCTGCCGGCTAACCGCGATCCATTTTTCAGCGCCATTTTCACTAACTCTTAAATACGTGTATGCCGACGTTTGAACCACTTCCTCCACTTTCACCTCGTGCATGTTTGGATTCGCAGACTGCTGAGCGGTTGGTACTTTGTTCTTCTTAACGCATCCTGAAAAACCAATCAGGAGTGCCATCACAATTAATAACGATCTCATGTGTTATACAATTTTATTACGTTCCTATGTGTTATGTCTTGATTTAAAAAACTTTAATCATCAAACAAATCTCACGACATTTAGTTGTAATTTTAGTTGATTTTTCGATGCTTTTACACCCGAATGACATAAATCAATTTCAAAAACCCAATCAAAAAATCAACATGGAACCAAAACCTGAAAAATCAACTAACCTGACAGGACTAAAAACCGACCGCCGAAATTTCCTGAAGCAGTCCGTTTTACTGACCGGAGGATCAATTTTAATGTCATCACTACCGGGGAACCTGTTGGCCGAAATTATCAAACCTGACGATTCGCGCCTGATCACTGAAACCGTTCGGTACGCCGGTGCAAGCGGACCAATGATTGCCTACATGGCTCGTCCAAAAGGAAAGAAAAAACTTCCGGCAGTTATTGTCATTCATGAAAACCGCGGACTTCAGCCGCATATTAAAGATGTGACCCGTCGAATGGCTCTTGAAGGTTTTGTTGCTCTTGCGCCAGATGCTTTATCACCTTTGGGTGGAACTCCTGAAAATCCGTCTGAAGCAGGTCCCATGTTTCAAAAACTCGACTACGAAAAAACTAAACAGGATTTTGCCGCCGCAGTGGCTTACCTGAAAACTAATCCTCAAACGACCGGAAAAGTAGGTTGTACCGGCTTTTGCTGGGGTGGTGCTATGACCAATCATGTGGCCGTGAATGCTCCTGATCTGAATGCCGCAGTTCCTTACTACGGTGGACAACCCAAACCGGAGGATGTTCCGAAAATTAAAGCTCCGCTTTTACTTCATTACGCCGGAAACGATGAGCGCATCAACAAAGGTATCCCCGAATTTGAGAACGCTCTGAAAAATGCCAATAAAGAATATCAGCTATACATGTATGAGGGTACCGCACATGCCTTCAATAATGATTCGAATCCTGAACGTTACAACAAAGAAGCTGCTGATCTGGCATGGAAACGAACGATTGACTTTTTCAAAAAGAAACTGAGATAACACCATCACTTCATTTACAGTGAGCAGTTTACCAGGGATGTAAACTGTTCACTGTCCGTTTCTCCAAAGTTCGGACACCTGCTCCACAAAAGGCTTGCAGTGATTGAAAAACAGCTTGTACCCTTCGCACAGGTAATTCAAGCCTGATTCCCCTTCCGGAGTTTTAATGAACCGGTCTTTTGGGCAGGCGCCGTTGCAAAAACTCACGACTTCGCAGTTGCGGCAATATGGTGGAAGCGAATTTAGTTTCGCATGCCCAAACGCTTTTTGCCCGGTACTTTCGAGTAATTCGGAAAGCTGGGTATCAGCAATATTCCCGATTTTATGCTCTGGGGCTACAAAATGGTCGCACGAATAAAAGTCTCCGTTTTGTTCCACCACCGGAACGCGGCCGCAAACCGGTTTAAAAATGCACAGCGAATGTTCCAGCCCAAAAGCCGTCCGCAGCGCTTCCTCAAATAGCTGAATTTTGATTGTTCCGATGTCCGAGGCTTTCCACTCGTTGAAAATAGTACACAAAAACTCGCCGAATGCTTTAGCCGGAACTGTTCGTTCGGTAACTTCATTTTTTTCAGGAAAAAGCTGCTCCACGAGCGGAATGAACGTTAGAAATTGTGCGCCCAGACTTTTGAAAAAGCGGTAAACTTCCAGCGGACACCAAACATTTTGAGCGTTCACCACACAAAGAATTTCGCAGGGAATTTTATACGATTTCAGGAGATTGAACCCACGTAAAACTTGGTTGAAACAAGGGTGTCCGTTTTTTTTGAATCGATGTGCCGAATGAAACCGCTCCGGTCCATCGATGCTGATGCCGACGATAAAATTTTCTTCTTTCAGAAATTGGCACCAATCGTCGGTCAGCAGGGTGCCGTTGGTTTGAATGCCGTTCAGTGCTTGCCTGTTTTCAGGAAGATGTATTTTTTTGGAGGTTAACAATTTGCCGAAAATAATCCAGCCCTGCTAAAGTGGGTTCGCCGCCGTGCCACGAGAAAAAAACGGTGGCATCGGTTGAGGCTTCGATGTGTTGACGGATATAGATTTCGAGGATTTCGACAGACATTTGCCCGACGCCAGCTGGGTTTTGTGTATTGCCTTTATCGAGGTAGTAGCAGTACGAACACGCCAAATTACAATGGGCTCCAACGGGTTTTGCAAATACCTGAAAATCGTCCATAAAAAGAGTTAATAGATGCGCTTACCTTCCGTGCAAGCCTGAATCAGCTTCTCCAATCGCGAAAAACGGGTGGGTTCCTGCTTTGCACTCATCACATAATACATGGCGGTTCTTTTGTAAGATGTCGATTGTTGTTCGAAAAATTCCCAGGCTGCGACATTCTCGCAGAACCGTGCTTTTAGTTCAGGCGAAAACTGCTCCGGCTTATTTTCGTAACTATAGACTTCCGATCGCTCTTTTGTTCTTTTTTCGAACGCAGCCAATCCTGCCGGAGTCATTTTCCCCAATCGGATCAATTCCTCCACTTTCGCAATATTGACGGCGCTCCAGTTGCTTTTCGGATTGCGCGGTGTAAACCGGTTGCAGTAACTTTCCTCGTTAATGCTTTTCCGGATACCATCAATCCACCCAAAGCACAAAGCCTCGTCGACCGAATCAGACCAGGTCATGGTTGGTTTACCAGTCTTCACTTTGTAATAACCCACAATAACTTCGGTTTCATTCCGATGATTTTCTTCAAGCCATTTCCTGAAACTTTGTGGTGAATCAAAAAATATCGGTTCGCGCGCCATTCTTAATTGCTTAATCGTTGAAAATCCAGATCGTGAAAGTCGTAACTAAAATCGGTCAATGGGGAGATGGCTTTCATCTTAAAACCTGCGGCTTTTCCTTCCTGATCGAGGCTGAAGTATACAAAAGCATCGGCTTTCATACTTCGGTTGACCCATTTCACCGTGAACGTATTGCCTTTGTAAAAGCTCATTTCGCCTTTTAACTGTGGCGATCGTGCCGATTGAAACCAAAGTTTCCCGTTTCGAATGCTGATAGTTACTCTGCCCAGCCAGTTATCCCGGTATTCTCCTGCAAACAAATTCAGGTCGGGTTGCAATCCGGCATTTTTCAGGGCATTATCCATTTCATCCTGAATTTTGGCCAAAAGTTCGCGGTCTTCTTTTTCGCTCTTGTCCATCCGCTCTTTGAAAGTAGCCACCCAATCTTCGCGTGGCAATCCAAGATACGCATCTTTGATGGTGTTGGAGATTGAACTGAATGCAGCTCCCACTTCCTGATTGGTCAAAACCACGATGCCGAGTTTCAGTTCAGGAAGCAAAACAACCTGGGTAACCATTCCATTGACAAATCCGGTGTGCGAAACCTGTTTGGTGCCTTTCACATCGGTGAGGCCCCATCCCAGTCCGTAAGCCCTGAAATGACTGTTGTATTTATCGGTTCCGACCGGCATGTTGGTTTGCGGACTCCACATTTCCTTCTGAACCGCTGCACTAAACAATTGCGATTCAAGGTTCGGGCCGTATTTGCCTCCTTCAAGCTGGCAAATCATCCATTTGCTCATATCGCTGATGCTGGAATATAGTCCACCGGCAGAGCATTGACCAATTTTTATATCCTGACGGGCAATTACCTGTAGCTTTCCTTCAACGACCGAATGTCCTTCTATCGTATTGGTTTTATCTTTCAGTCGTGAGTAGGAGGCGGCCGAACGATTCATGTTAAGCGGTTTCATGATTTTTTCTTCCACAAATTGTTCCCAGCTCATTCCTGAAACGCGGGTTACGACTTCTCCGGCCACGATATACAAAAGGTTGTCGTAATCGTATTTGGTCCTGAAAGGCGAGGTTGGCTTCAGGAACCGCAAGTTGTGAATAATTTCTTTGGTTTCGAAGTCTGACGAATCCGGCCAGATCATCAAATCGCCTGCTCCGAGGCCCATCCCGCTGCGGTGGCAAAGCAAATCGCGGATGGTAAAATCTTCGGTGACATAAGCATTGTATAACCTAAATTCAGGAATATACTGAATAACCTTGTCGTCCCAGTTCAGCTTTTTTTCATCGACCAGCAAGCCAAGTGTGGCGGCAGTAAAAGCTTTGCTGTTCGAGGCAATTCCGAACAGCGTATTCTCGTCAACTTTTGCATTTGTGTTCAGTGAACTTACTCCGTACCCTTTGGAGTGAATGACTTTTCCGTCTTTCACCACTGCAACCGCAATTCCGGGAACCTGGAAAGTTTTCATGGTTTTTTCAACCACTTTGTCGATTTCATCCGAAGTAATCGTTTGGGAGAAACCTGTCAGACAGGCTAATGAAAATATTAGTACGGTCAGAAAAAGTCGCTTCATAACAGGAAGTTTTAAAATTGCAGACGGGTTGGAAGTTTTTTTAAGCGGCGAGTTGAACTTTGTTTAGTGCCGAAGTTTCGAAAATGCGCGTCGAATCAGGTAACTTACAAATACAAGACCCAGACCTGAAGCCATGATTGGAGTAAGCATGGTAATCAGGGCATCCGATTTACCCCAGTTGATGAGCAGATAAACGAATGAGCCACCAATGACCAGAATTCCGAGCAGAAGCAGAACCTGACTGGCGCGCTCGGCAATTTGCTGGTGTTTATTTTTTTGGTTGTCCGTGTTGCGGAGGAATCCTTTTTCGAGCATGGTTTTGAGTTTTAGAATGTCGAGCTAAAATACACAATAATTCAGGATCACAGATTACGCAGATCACAGATTACGCAGATTACTGGATTACACAGATTATTTTGGAGTGAGTATGAAGCGCTTCCACTCCAGACTTTTTGCTCCAAAGTTGATCAATAATCCGACTTCCAACCGATATGCTTTCAGGTAATTCAGGGTTTGTGCCCAATGAACTTCTTCCAATTGCTTCAACGCTTTTAATTCGACCAAAACTTTTCTGCCAACCACAAAGTCCGTCCGTCGTTTCCCAATCGGTTCTTTCAATTCCTTGTAGAAAATGTCCTGCTCAATTTCACGATCAAATTCAAGTCCTGCTTTTATTAGTTCATAAGACAGGGCTCGCTGGTAGATCACTTCCTGAAATCCATTTTCCAGGAATTTGTGAACCTCCATTGCACATCCGATGATGTCATGTGTAAGTTTTTGAAATTTATATTCATCAGTATTCATAGTTTTTTTGGTTTAAAATATGTGAAATCCAGTAATCAGCGTAATCAGCGATTCTGACTATTGCCCTACAAGTTACCCAATTTCCACAAAAAAACCTCCAGCCCTTTCGGACCGGAGGTTTGCGGCTTATTTGATTTACTTCGTTTGGGTGTGTACTATAATTCTTTAATGCGCAGGTTGCGGAATTTCAGCTCGGAGCCGTGCCCCAGGAATCCGATGTAGCCTTTGTTGCGTTTTAGTCCGGGGTGATCTTTGTGGTCGAGTGTGCCTTTTTTGCTGGCTTCGTTCCAGTTACCTTCCAGGATTACTGTTCCGTTTAAAGTGATTTTCACATTGCCATCTTTCACCACAACTTCCTGCGAGTTCCATTCGCCAACAGGTTTCAGGAAGCCGCGTTTGGCAGGCATAATTCCGTACACCGAACCATGATATTGCCACGGCTGCAGGTCTTTGTAAATGTCGGCTTCGTTGTCCAAAATCTGGAGTTCCTTGCCCACATAGGCGGCATCGCCTTCGAGTGGTGCGTGAATTCCAAGACCGTTATTGGCTCCGGGAGTCAGTTGGAATTCGAAACGTAGATTGAAATTCGAATACTCTTTTTCGGTGAACAAATTGCCACGGGCGCCTTCTTTCGGGCTCACCACAATTTCGCCGTCAATAGCAGTGTAATCCACTTTGTTGCCCTGCCAGTTGTCGAGGTTTTTGCCGTTGAACAACAGTTTAAATCCTTCGGCTTCTTCAGCAGCTGATAGTTTTACGTTATCGAGGTTCAGTTCTTTCACAAAAATGTTGCGGAATGCCAGATCGGTTCCGTGTGCCTGCAATTCGATGGCTTCTTTCGGGAAGATCGGCAGCGAGCGGTCCCAATAGTTTTCCATCACCACGTTGTCAACCACCAGCACGCCATTCAGGTAAACGGTCACGCGGTCGCCTTCCATCCTGATGCGGAAAGTATTCCAGTCGCCAATGGCATTGTCGGCCAGCACCAGCGGTTTGCTCGGGTTTTTCTGGTTGTTGTACAAACCTCCGGAGCCCACCTGCGCGCCAACATCCACGCGGGCAGTGTCCCAAATCTGAACCTGCGGCGTGCCGCGCAGGTAAATACCGCTGTCGCCGTTTTTGCTGATTTTCCAGTCAACCAGCATTTCGAAATCGCCATACAGTTTTTGTGAGCAAAGGTTATCGCCTTTTCCGTTGAAAACGATGCAGCCATCTTTTACCGACCAGTTATTGCCCACTTTAGCATCGGCTTCGGCCTGCGCTTTGGCCAATTCTGCCGGAGTCATTTTGGCACGGGCAATCGGGTTTTTCACCAAACCCTGCCAACCGGTTAAATCCTTGCCATTGAACATGCTGACGAAACCTTTCCCTTTCGGCATTTTTTCGAGGTATTCGCGAATATCAATAATGTCGTACTGGCTATCCTGTCCGCTGATTTTGCTCATCACTTTTTTCAGCACGTCGGCTACAAATTCGCCGGTCATGCCGTTTTTCTTTCCTGAAGAGGGGAGTGCCAGCGCCTTGGCTGCAGCTGCAGCTGGTGCACTAAGGTCTGCATCGTCGAGGTAAGCCGAAACGAACACCAGCGAAAGGAAAGTTTTAATGTTGCGGGCAGCCTGAATGACTTGTGTTTTTTCCTGAACAGTTTTGCACTCGGGCATCAGTTTTTCAATCATCAGTAATTTCTGGTCATCCGGAAGGTTGGATTCCTGCGTGATGCGGATGTACGATTTTAGGGCATCGGCGCGGAATTGCTTCATATCGGCGTTGGCAAACACATTGAACAAATGCGGTGCAGCTTTGGCATCTTTCCAGTTCGAAAGCGAAACAAAAGCAGCTTCGCGTTCGGCAGCGTTGGTGCTTTTCAGCAAGCCAACCACTGTTTTCAAAGCTTTCGGATCGTTCAGCGACGATAAAACCGGGATCAGTTTTTCAGTCATCCCGCTGTTTTGCATTTCTTTCAGCACCAAAGCAGCTTCCGGTTTTTCGGTTCCTGAATAAATGTTGATCATTGCATTTTGCAGGTTGGCAGTCGCTTTATTATCCGAAGTCTGGCCAAGCAGGGCAATCAGTTCCGGTGCATTTTCGGGTTTTGAAACCGTTTCGAGAGCAGCATAAGCGGCAGCGCTGATTTCAGCATTAGCCGAAGCTGCCTGCTTTTTCACAAGGGCATAGGCGTCGGTTGCGCGACGAGCTCCCAACACATTCAGCAGAACTACTTTGCCGGCATCGTTCATGCTTTCAAGCTGTGCGGTGAGCAGATTGGTTTCTTTTGCCGAAACCGTCATTTTCAGAGCCTGCTCAATAACTGAAGTTTCAGCAGCGCTTTTGGCTTTTTTCAGTTGGTCAACCAACGCCGGAATGGCTTTGGCTTTCTGATTCAATGCCAGCGCATTGATGGCTTCCAGTCGAACCGCTTCTTCTTTCGCTTTCAGTGCTGGCAGAATCGCTTTCTGAAGTACTTCGGGTTCGCTTCTTTTGGCCAACAAATTCAGGATTTCGCCTTTGGTTTCGGCCGGAGCTTTTTTCATAGCAGCGATCCATGTTCCAACAGTTGTGCCGGAAAGTTGTGTCGAAGCAGCATTCAAAACTGCATTCCGGTAAACTTTGTCGGTGTTTTTTACTTCTTTCAGGAACAGGTCGTTCGTTCCAAATCCGGGAACGGTTAACGCTTCGGAGCGATAAATCAGTTGATTGGCATTGGTGCAGTTCTGCATGACAGCTGCACACAATTGGTTGCTCAATGCAGTCTCACCTTTGGCTGCCAGTCGCTTGGCCAGTTGCATGTACGAATCCATCACCGATGTTGGATCGGGCTGAAATCCGACTGCTTTGGCAGCTGTTTCGAAAGTGGCTACCGAAGCTTTTCCTCCAATGGCAGCCAAAGCAGCATAGGTGTGTTGCAACAATTCGCCTTTGGCTGTTTGGGCCAGTTCAATGAGTGAGCTCTCGGCGGGCTGGTATTTTAGTTGCCCGAGCGTTTTTACCATCGCCACTTGCTGAAAGCCGCTTTTCCCCTGAAGGTTTTTCAGGACAACTGCTCCTGATTCGGTTTTGCCGATGCTGGTGAGGGCAGCCAAAGCTGGTCCGTACAGTTCGGATGAGTTGAGGTATTTTTCGAGTTTGGTAACCGATTCGGTGCCTCCGCAATATTGAAGTCGGCGGATAAAAAAGGCTTTCACCTCTTTGTCGGTGGCTTTTTCGATGGCAGCGAGCAGTGCACTTTCCACCACTTTGCGGTTGCTTTCGCGGTTTGGAGCACCGGCATATTGTGCCAGACTTTCGAGTGCCATGCGGGCCTGTGAGTCGTTCCCTGTGCCGGGAGCAACTACACGGTCGCAGAACTGGGCAATGCCGGGAGCTCCGGTTTCGAGGATTTCCGCCATCAGTTTGGCGGTATGCTCAACACTTTGTGCCGGAAACTGTGCCAGCACGTCGGCCACTTTGGTTTCCAAACGGCGGTTGTCCTGCGCAAAAGCAGGCGCCATCAGGAAAAGGGCCAGAAAAAACAATCCTATTTTTGTTGATATTTTGATCATTTGTTTTGCTTTTAATTATTGAAGTGAAATGTTACGGGTTTCGAGTTTCGAGTTAACGCAACCCGGATCTCGCAACTCGTAACTCCTAGATCTTCCATTCTCCCCGCATGGGCTGGTCGATCAGTTTGTTGGCTTCGTCGTCGTTGATGAAGGTTTGCGAAACCGGATCGAATTCGAGCGTGCGGCCCAATCGCAGGGCAATTACACCCATGTTGACAATGGTGGCCGAGCGGTGTCCGTTCATTTCGTTCAAGGCAAATTTCCGGCGTGTCTTCACCGAATCGCTGAACAGTCCGATTTGTGGCTCCGGATCTGGCAGTGTGTCGATCAGCGATTTCAGATTGGGGATATCTGATTTAAATCCGCGATAGATTTTCCCGTGAGGACCTTCAATGTAGGCGGCATTTTGATCTTTGTTTTCTCCGTCGAGGATGATCTGGCAACCGTCGGCGTAGGTGTAGGTAATTTTTCGCCAGGTTCCGATGGCATCGTAATCCTGTTGCGGAGCATCGATTTCCACTTTTACAGGGCTGGTATCATCTTTTCCGAGCATATACTGAACCGGGTCGATGTAATGCTGACCCATGTCGCCCAGTCCGCCGCCGTCGTAATCCCAATATCCGCGGAAAGTTTGATGCACGCGGTGCGGGTTGTATGGTTTTTCAGGAGCCGGGCCCAACCATAGGTTATAATCGAGTTCTGCCGGAACAGCTTCGGGTTTCAGGTTGGTTTTGCCTACCCAGTAGAATTTCCAGTCGAAACCGGTTACTCCACTGATGGTCACTTTCAGTGGCCAGCCCAAAACGCCGCTGTCGATCACTTTTTTCAAGGGTTTTACAGGTGTTCCCAGTCCGTAGAAATTGTCTTTGAAACGGAACCAGGTATTCAGTCGGAACATTTTTCCGGTGGCATTGATGGCTTCCACCACGCGTTTGCCTTCGCCAATGGTGCGGGTCATGGGTTTTTCGCACCACACATCTTTCCCGGCCTGGGCAGCCATCACCGACATAATTCCGTGCCAGTGAGGCGGAGTGGCGATGTGCACGATATCAATTTCGGGACGAAGCAGCAACTCGCGGAAATCGGTGTAGCCCTTCACTTCGTTGCCTACTTTTTTAAGGGTGTTGTTCAGGTGGTTTTTATCCACATCGCAAATGGCCAGCAGGCGAGTGCCTTCGTAAACAATGTGTCCCTGTCCCATGCCGCCAACGCCAATAATGGCTTTGGTGAGCTGATCACTGGGAGCAAGGAACCCGTTTCCTCCCAAAACATGCCGCGGAATGATGGTAATTCCGGCAGCAGCAACCAGCGACTTCTTGAAGAATTCGCGGCGTGTGTTCAATTTTTCAGTCATAATCAGATTTTATCAGTATTTCAGTTTAATGGCTTGAATTTACTGCAAATAAAGCATTCGAGGTATAAATTGAGGGGTAATAAATGGGGTAATGTCGTCTTTTGCCCGTATGTTTTTTACCATCCAATCAAAAATAAATACGGGTCAGACCAAATTATGCTTAATTTTCGGCCCTCATTTTAACCTAAATCATTAAAAAGATGAAGACATTGAATATCTTATTGGCAGCGATGTTTGTGCTTTTTGCTGCCGGAAGTTTTGCTGAAAAACCCAACAAACTGACGAAGAAAGAGAAAAAAGAAGGATGGGTTTTGATTTTCGACGGAAAGACCAGCAACGGATGGAGAGGTTATACCAAAACTAAATTTCCGGAAAAGGGCTGGGCAATTGTTGACGGTACCATTCGTTGCCTCGAAAAAGGTGGTGGTGGTGACATCATTTTCGACAAGAAGCTGACCAATTTCGAGTTCTCCATGAACTGGAAGATCGCTGAAGGTGGAAACAGCGGACTTTTTATTTTCGGGAAAGAAGTGGAAGGGAAACCGATTTACCAGTCGGCTCCTGAATATCAATTACTCGACAACGAGCGCCATCCCGACGCCAAATTTGGAAAAAATGGCAACCGGAAAGCCGGTTCGCTTTACGACATGATTCCGGCTGATCCAAAGTTCAGCAAACCTGCCGGCGAATGGAACGAAACCAAGATCGTGGCCAAAAACGGACACATCGAACATTGGTTGAATGGCGCGAAAGTGGTAACTTACACCATTGGAGACGATGCCTGGAAAAAGCTTTGTGCCGACAGCAAGTTCAAAGAATGGCCTAACTTCGTGAATAATCCGGCCAAAGACGGATACCTCGGACTTCAGGATCACGGCAACGAGATCTGGTTTAAAAACCTTAAATTGAAGGTGCTGAAATAGGCTACCTGAGAAAGGATATTCAAAAAAGGATATTCAACAAGCTGTTGATCCATTGCTGATCGAAACCAAGTTCTTTCTGTAAATTTTCCAGTGCTGCTTTTACTGCTTCATAATCGTGACGCACTCCAAGCAGCACTGGTACAACTTTTCGACTTACTTCGGCTGGGATATTGCCCGAAAGACTGATTTCCTCCATAAGTCCTCTTTCCACCAGGACACTGATTTGAAATTCACTTTCCCCGGATTTTCCAAAGTTCGCATACCGATAACGGGGAGAATACCCAAAAATCCAGTCCCATGTCTGGTATTTTTCAGTTTGCAGTTTTTCAATCGTCTGAATATCGAAAGCAGTTAGCTGGTAAATCTCCGATTCAACGAGACTTTGCCTGATTGAATCGAAAATAAAATTACTAAATTGCTGCACCGATAAAGGTTCCGTGAGATAAGCAGAAATATTGGTTACTTCACTTCGGTTTGATTGAACCGACTTATCCTCAAATCTTGATAAATTAACGTTCAGCGATCCTTTCAGCTTTTCAATTTGGCTATTAAAAAGTAGCGTTCCATGATGCAGTACCCTGTTTTTATGGACGTGCTCCGCGTTGCCTGATATTTTCTTTCCATCAATCATCAGGTCATTTCGTCCGGTTGTATAAGCATCAACCCCAAGTTTTTGCAAAGTTTCAATGACGGGAACTGTAAAAATCCTGAAATTGACATCCTGAATCTTCTCAACCGACCGGATAAAGGTGAAATTCACATTTCCGGAATCATGAAAAACGGTTCCTCCCCCGGAAAGCCTTCGGGCTACCGGAATCTGATTTTCCCTCACAAATTCATGATTTATTTCGGCTAAAGCATTCTGATGCTTGCCTACCACAACCGAAGCCCGGCTACGCCACAGCATAAACACATCTTCCTTGAAATTCTTCAGGAAATATTCCTCGGCCGCAAGGTTAAAATAAGGGTCGCTACTAGGTTGATTGATGCAAAAGGTTACCATGTCAGCAAAAATAAGCATTCATCTGACGATAACAATTTCAGAAACAAATGTGCTGAATAATTCTGGCTATTTGGAAATTTCAAGCATTCGAAGGATGGGCAATTGCGCCTTCCGAATCACTTCTTCTGAAAGAGTGACTTCCGGAAGTTCGTGCTTCAGACAAACATAGAGCTTTTGTAAACTATTGAGCTTCATGTAGGAACAATCGTTACACCCGCAGGTAGAATCAACCGATGGAGCAGGAATAAAAATTTTATCGGGGCAGGCTTTTTTCATCTGGTGCAAAATGCCGCTTTCGGTCGCCACAATGAATTTCCTTGATGCACTTTTCTCAACGTATTTCAGCAGTGCAGTTGTTGAACCGATATATCTGGCCAAAAGCAAAACCGGTTTTTCGCACTCGGGATGCGCAATAAATTCGGCATCAGGATGCTGGTCCATTAAATCAATAATTTTCTCAACCGAATATTTTTCGTGAACCATACAGGCTCCGTCCCAAAGCACCATCTCCCGACCAGTGAGGCTATTGATGTAATTGCCCAGGTTTTTATCCGGAGCAAAAATCAGTTTCTGATCCTTGGGGAAACTGTTCACAATTTGCAGGGCATTGGCCGAGGTGCAAACCACATCCGTCATGGTTTTCAGGTCGGCCGTGCAGTTGATGTACGAGATCACTTTGTGGTCGGGGTATTTGGCTTTGAATTCGGCAAATGCCTCGGTTGGAGCCGAGTCGGCCAGCGAACAGCCCGCTTTCAAGTCGGGCAGTATCACTTTTTTGGAGGGATTAATAATCTTGGCAGTTTCGGCCATAAAATGAACCCCGACAAAAACAATCATGTCGGCTGTGGTTTTGGCTGCTTCCTGGGCTAGTCCAAGGCTGTCACCAACAAAATCAGCAATATCCTGAAGGTCGCTCTCTACATAATAATGGCTTAGAATAACCGCATTCTTTTCTTTTTTTAGACGGTTAATTTCATCCACCAGCTTAATATTTGGGTCAACTGCTTCGTCAATAAAACCCCGCTCCTCTATCATTAACCCTATTTCATGTTGTTCCATCGTAAGCAATTTTAAATTTCCTGAGCAATAAGGGATGCAAAAATATTAATTTATAGAATAAAAACAGGAACTTATTCAAATTGTTGACGACATACCCCTTGTTAAAAGAGTCTTTTCGATGAAAAGTGATATATTTTTTTTTGAGAAATAAAATGACTCCCAAATAAAGAATTCGAGTTTTTATCAACAACTTATCAAAGCTTACCTGTTAATAACTCGCTTTTACCAGATCAGTATTTAATTGTAATTTTCAAGTGAAAAGTGGGTCAAATTTGAGTTGTTATTGGTGTCTTTAATCTGGGGGGATTTAATCGAACTGACACAAATTGATAACATTCTAATAAAAAAACGATCAAACATATTTTCAACCAAATAATTTTCTTTGTCCAGAATTAAAATCAATTTTCTATGAAAAAGATGCTAAAAGTTTATTTAGTGCTAATTGCTTTGTTTGCAGTTATTTTTTCAGGATATGCGCAGGTGACAACCTCTGCCATGAACGGAAAAATAACCGGAGCAAACAACGAACCGCTTCCCGGTGCTGCAGTAGTTGCTGTTCACCAGCCTTCGGGTACTCAATACGGTACGATTTCGAATTCAGAAGGACGCTTTGCATTGTCTGGCATGCGTACTGGCGGACCATACAACGTTGAAATCAGGTACCTTGGTTTTGCGACCTACAGGAAGGAGAACATTCAGTTACAGCTTGGCGAAACTTTCATTTTAAATGCTCAATTAAGCGAGTCGGAAATGAAAGTTGATGAGGTTATTGTGACAGCCGTTGGTTCGAAGTTTGCAGGTGAGAAGAATGGTTCCATGACCAATGTAAAGGGCCGTGAAATGGTCTTGATGCCGTCTATTAGCCGGAGTTTAGGAGACTACACCAAACTTTCTCCTTACGCATCCGGAACAGGATCGTTTGGGGGCCGTCCTGCTTATGCTACTAATATTTCTATCGACGGCGCCAATTTCAACAACAACTTCGGACTCAACAACAATCCAATGCCTGGACCCAGCTCCAGCAGTTCTGATCCGATAAGTGTTGACGCTGTTGAAGAAATGCAGGTTGCCGTTGCTCCGTTCGATGTTCGGCAGTCAAATTTCACCGGAGCTGGAATTAACGTAGTGACCAAATCAGGAACAAACGAATTTCATGGTTCGGCATATACCTATTTCCGGAATCAGGACATGAACGGAACCATGATCAAGGGTACAGAATTGAAAATCAATGAATCTGAGCGGAAAGTTTTTGGTGCAACCGTTGGTGGCCCAATCATTAAGAACAAACTATTCTTCTTCGTAAGTGGGGAACTGGAAGATAATTTGACACCAGGAAATACCCTGCTAGCTGGAGGTTCGGGCAGAGATGTTAATGACCCCAATGTAAATAAGCGCGTCACACAACAGCAATTACAGGATTTCTCAGATTTTCTTGCAACGAAGTTCAACTATCAGACCGGAAAGTATGAAAACTGGGGTGGCGATAATGAAGGTAGCCGCAAGTTACTCGCCAAACTGGACTGGAATATCAACAACGACCACAAGGCAACTGTAAGATATAATTACGCAAGAATGGAAAGCACATCGCGTCCAAGCAGTTCAGGGGATGTTTCTCCTAGTATCAGCGGTAGCCGTCATTCAGCAACCGGAGGTATGTCGTTTGAAAATTCACAATATAGTTCGGCAGGAGTCATTCAGTCTATTACCGGTGAGTTACATAGTAAGCTAGCAGAAGGACTGTCAAATAATTTATTAGTTGCTTTTACAAATTACGACCAGCCAAGGGAAAGCAACAGCAGCATTTTCCCGTTTGTTGATATCATGGATGGAGCCACAACTGCCGGAACTGTCTTAATGTCTGCCGGATACGAATTATTTTCTTATAAAAATCAGGTTTTAAACAATACCTTGATCGTTACCGATAACATTACTTATTCCTTGGGGAAACATACTATCACTGGTGGACTTTCGTACGAGTATCAGTATGTGAAAAATAGCTATTGGAGACAAGGAACAGGTTACTACCGGTTCAGGGATATCAATGCCTTTAAGGCTTATGTCAATGGAGATGGTGAAGGTAAACCTTTTAATCCAGCTTATCATCCAACCGCTTTTGCACTGTCATATCCAATCAACGGAAATACTTACGATGATGTCCCTGAACTTGGATTTGGTCAGTTCTCAGCATACCTTCAAGACGAATGGTATTTAACTGAAAGAATGAAACTTACCTACGGGATGCGCCTTGATATCCCTGCTTATTTGTCAGGAGCAATTGACAATCCACTGGTAAAAGACTATGCATTCAGAGACGGAGAAAAGATGGATTTCTCTTCATGGCCGGAATCCCGCATCTTGTGGTCGCCCAGATTAGGTTTCAACTATGACGTAACGGAGAGCAAGTCAATAAAACTACGCGGTGGTGTTGGTATTTTCACTGGCCGTATTCCATTTGTTTGGTTTACAAATCAACCGCAAAACAGTGGTATGCTTCAGTATCAGTTAGCAATCAGTGGTTACGACAATAAGGGCGCAATTGCAGCAAACCAAGCGAAGTTGGCAAGAATTCCGTTTGAAGTCAATTCAGCCGATTTACTAAATAACCAGGCCATTGCCGACATTTTCCCGCAGGCTAATGTTGCAAAGGGGAACCTTTCATCCGTTGACAAAGATTTTAAACTTCCGCAGGTATTACGTACCAGTTTTGCTGCAGACTTTAAGTTGCCGCTTGATATGGTATTGACTTTGGAAGGGATCTATACAAAAGATATCAATGCTATCTGCTTCGATAACATCAATATGAATAATCCTCAGGGAACATTGATTGAAGGAGACATGTCGCGTCCATATTGGCCAAATACAACTGCTCAACCGAGGAATATTAACTCAAACTACAGTTATGCTGTGGTAATGCGCAATACAGACAAAGGTTACGGTTACAACCTATCGGCTCAGCTCTCCTTGCCCAATCTGTATGGGTTCAGTGGAAATATTGCTTATACATACACTTACGCAGAAGAAGTTGTAGGGAAGAATGGGTCTGACCCATATTCAGCCTGGAGATATCGTCATATTGTTGATTCACCCAACTCGTTGGAAACAGGCTTGACTATGAATAACACGCCTCATAGAATCATCGTCGGGGTTAACTATCAGAAGGAATATGCCAAATATTTTAAATCAACCGCTTCATTTTTCTACACAGGATTCAATGGGAATGCAGTTTCTTATCTTTATTCCACAGACGCAAACAACGACGGAACAGTTAACGATTTGATGTATATTCCAAAATCTAAAGATGACGTCATTTGGAAGAATGGAGATGCAGACGCAACAGCTTATTTTGAATATGCAAAAAATAATACCTACCTGTCTTATCATAAAGGGGAGTATGCCAAACGCTATGCGGCCTACGAACCTTTCTATAACAGGCTTGACTTCCGTTTCCTGCAGGACTTTTATTTTAAAGTGTCCGGGAAAAAGAATACGCTTCAATTAAGTGTTGATATTATCAATTTGCCAAATTTACTCAGCTCTGATTGGGGAATCAACCAACAGTATGTCGGATCGAACCTTCAGGTTACACCTTTGAAGTTTGAAGGACGTGATGCTGCAACAGGCAAAGCGATAGTTTCGATGAACAAATCAGGCAGCGATTACTTAAAAACAGCGTTTCAGGACCCAACATCGGTTTCTTCAACCTGGAATTTGCAGTTAGGTCTTCGTTATATTTTCTAGAATTTATGTCCTACCCAATAGATAAGGTTGTCTCAATGTAATTTTTTTCTTTGCAGAATTATATTTGAATACGATCTCATGTTTTTGGAATAAAAAAGGAGGGTGTCTCAGACTGTTGAGACACCCTCCTTTATGTTATAATGAAACCAATTATTATTTTACTCCTCCATTCTTAATGAGCCATTCGGCAATCTGGACGGCATTAAGGGCAGCGCCTTTTTTGATCTGGTCACCCACGCACCAGAATGTCAAACCTTTCGGATTGGCAACGTCTTTGCGAATACGGCCTACATACACATCGTCCTGACCCGACACAAACAACGGCATCGGGTATTTTTTTTCAGCTGGAACGTCCAGAACAGTCAGTCCTTCGAAGTTTTCCATCGCAGCTTTTACCACTTCAATGTCCAACGCATCTTCGGTCTCCACCCAAACGGCTTCGGAGTGCGCGCGAGCCACCGGAATACGGATACAGGTAGCGCTCACTTCGGCGTCGGTATGCATAATCTTCTTGGTTTCCCAGTTCATCTTCATTTCCTCTTTGGTGTAGTCGTTATCGAGGAAAACGTCGATTTGCGGGATGATATTCATGGCTAGCTGGTACGGGAACTTTTTGATGGTAGGTTCTTCGCCGTTGGCAACCTGCTGAATCTGTGTTTCCAGTTCGGCAATACCTTGCGCTCCTGCACCACTGGCAGCCTGATAGGTAGCCACATGCACACGCACAATCTTCGACAAGTCGTTGATCGGCTTCAGCGCAACCACCATCTGAATGGTTGAACAGTTCGGGTTGGCAATGATGCCACGCGGACGGTTCAGTGCATCTTCGGGATTTACTTCGGGCACCACCAGCGGGATGTCGTTTTCGTAGCGGAATGCGCTCGAATTGTCGATCATGATGGCACCGTATTTTGTGATAGTGGAGGCAAATTCTTTAGAAATCGAAGCACCGGCCGACGTGAGGGCAATATCAATGCCTTTAAAATCGTCGTTGTGCTTCAGTTCTTTAACAACTAGTTTTTTCCCTTTGAATTCATATTCGGCTCCTGCCGAACGTTCTGATCCAAACAAAACCAACTCGTCGAGCGGAAAATTCCGTTCAGCCAAAACCTTCAGGAATTCCTGGCCTACTGCGCCACTTGCACCAACTACTGCAACTTTCATTTCAAATAGTATTAAATTATTATCTAATCGTCTGTTTTACACACATTCTTGGTCGTTTGACCAATTTTTGTTAAATTGATTCAACTTTAGGAAAGTGAATCAATGAATTCTGGTCCAAAAATAATGCTTTACTTTTAATTTTTCCAAAAATGAGGCCATCGATTTTTATTTTTTTAAAATTAGTTATCCTTTTTTTAATAATTGTAAGCAAAACGGAGATGATGGCTGCTTCTCCTAAATTTCGGTCCGTCTTTCCTTCAGGAAACAAACAGGACACAACCACTATTTTTCAGGAAAATTTTGAAAACACCAATCTTTCAGAATGGAAACAAACCAACGATTGGGAAGTTTCTGATCTCGGGAAAATCAGCGGGAACTATTCTTTAAAACACTCCGGAAAAGCAATATCGGGCATTTCTTCTGTTTTTCATTCTTTAAAAACCGACGAGAAAAGTTACGATTCAGAATGGTCCTTCCGGCTTAAAAACGGGAGTTGGGATCCGTCATCGTCCAATCGATTTTGGTTTTATTGCTGTGCCGACACTATTCAACCAGAGCAGCTTTCAGGTTGGGCTGTTGGAGTGAATATCACTGGAAGCAGCGACCTCCTCGAACTTTGGCGAATTAAGAATGGAAGGGCCGATAGCCTCATCATTCAGACTGATCTCGATTGGGATGCCTCGACAATCGCGTTGCTAAAAGTGAAAAGAACGGCGCGAGGATTATGGTCGTTGGCTTATCAAAAACCCGGACAGGCCCAAAGCAAAGCCTTCGAAGGAATCGATACGAGTATTTCAGCGTTCAAAAATATTGGGGTATATTTCAATTTTACCTCAACACGGGCAGGCCAACTCTGGATCGACGACATTCTGGTGACGGGCACTTCAGCTCAGCCATTCATCGAAAGGATTGAACTAATCGGTTCGCAACTAATCCGACTCACATTTAATAAACCCATTCTACCTTCATCCATTCAATCAGGAAATTTCCGAATTACCGGCGAGTCGGGTCAGTCAATTGCCGTTTCGGGTGTCGCTCCAACCAAAGGCAACAACCAATCAATCGACATCAGCATTGGCAAAACCAACAGCAGCGAATTACAACTATCTGTTTCCGGAATTTCTGATTTATCCGGACAAACCATGCAAGCCGAAACCCGAACAATTTGGTATTCCTTCACTCCTGAAAAGGGAGCCGTTTTGATTAACGAGGTGCTTTTTAACCCGTTCACTGGTGGAGTTGATTTTGTGGAGCTGGTCAACGTTTCCGATTTTTCTGTTCCGGTTCACCGTCTGAAACTGGCTACCCGAAACGATACGTTGGCGCTGAAACAAATCTACACGGTCAGCACTGAAAAACGCTTCCTGAAGCCTGGCGAACTGCTGGTTTGCACCAAAGATCCGGCAATTATAATTGCCCAATACATCTCGAATAATCCCGAAGCCTTTTGTACCATGAAGTCGTTCCCGACTTATTCCGACGACGCCGGAACAGTTGTTTTGCTGAACGATTCGCTGGAAGTTTTGGATGAATTCAGCTATTCAGCAAAAATGCACTCCCCTTTTCTGGCCGACGAAGAAGGCGTTTCGCTCGAACGAATTTCACTGGAAAAGCCAGGCAGTGATCCCA
Source organism: uncultured Odoribacter sp. (assembly GCA_964422425.1). Classification (GTDB taxonomy): domain Bacteria; phylum Bacteroidota; class Bacteroidia; order Bacteroidales; family Prolixibacteraceae; genus Aquipluma. Next base: position 22,883 of record CAYRBM010000005.1, on the reverse strand, counting down.
AAAACTGGGCCTCGGCAGCCGCATCCGTGGGTTTTGCAACTCCCGGATTACCCAATTCACAATCCGAAAGCGAAACCGAAATTCAGGATGAAATTACCTGCGAACCCAAAGCTTTCTCGCCCAATGGCGACGGCTACAACGATGAACTCAACATCCGTTTTAAGTTTAGCAAACCCGGTTACATAGCCAACGTACGCCTTTTTGATGTGGCCGGAAGGCAAGTGAAATTTCTGGTGAAAAACCAGTCGCTGGCACAGGAAGGAGGCTGGCAGTGGGATGGAAAAACCGATTCAGGCCAAAGATTAGGTATTGGCGTGTATGTCGTTTTGGTTGAAGTGTTTGATCAATCGGGACAGGTTAAACGATTCAAGAAGGCTTGCTCGATTACTGACCGGTTGGAATAAATATCAGAAAAAATATTACCTAAGAATATGATACATCAGATATTTATGTATTTTTGATCGAAAATCCTGAATATGGGTAACAATCAATTATACAAAGGAAGCCTGGCAACTATTATCCTGAAGCTTTTGGGCGAAAAGGGGCGCATGTATGGTTACCAGATTACCCAGGAAGTAAAAGCCATTTCGGATGGCGAGTTTGTCATCACCGAAGGTGCGTTATACCCAATGCTGCATAAACTGGAAGCCGAAGGGCTATTGACCGTGGAGATTGAAATGATGGGGAATCGCATGCGTAAATATTATTCGATTACGTCAAACGGAAAACGCGAAGTAATCGACCGCATGGCCGAAATGGAATCGTTTATTCGCCAGATGCAGGTTTTATTGAATCCCAAAATTGATCTGGCATGAGCAAACGAAATCTAACTCCGGAAGAAATTGAGGAACTGCATGAGTTCTGCATTTATCGCTCTATTTGGCACTATGATGTTCAGGTTGAATTGGTTGATCATCTGGCTTCGGCCATTGAAAATCTTTGGGAAACCAACCCACAACTTTCTTTTCAGGATGCCTTGTATGAAGTGGATCAAAAGTTTGGCAGTCATCCCGGCTTTTGGACAATCCGCCATGAAAAAGAGAAAGCGCTTCGGAAGAAATATCGCCGTTTGCTCTGGCATTTTGTTGCCGATTATTACAAATTCCCCAAAATCATGATAACCTTGAGTTTATTTTTAGGGATTTTTACTGCTTTGCGGTTTACAGAAAATGACCAATGGATTGTTGGCTCATTGCTAATTCTTTCATGGTTATTCTCGATATTTTACGTGTTTTACTATTTCCCGCAAAAGATCAAAATCAAAGTAGCAGAGGGGCATCAGTTCTTGCTCAACGAAATTGGCAGAATCGGATTGGCTTCTAAAACAATGTTGATGCTCAATGGCTCGTTGTACGCAATAATTAGACATCCGGGCAATTTTTCAACAACAGGAAGTCTTGTTTTTTCTGCACTTGCATCTCTTTATCTGGTCTTGCTTTATGGCGATTGCTTTTTCATTCCGAAGAAAATCCATGAGCATTTCAAAGAACAATTTCCGCAATTTCAACTAGCGTGAATCTCAAGGAACAAAATCGCATTTTATTTCTTTCTTTCAACCCGCATTCGTGTCATTCGTTCGCGCATCCCGCCATTTTTCAGGAAATCTTCACCAAGTGATTGCAACTGTTTGAACAACATATAGTCGTTTTGCCTGATCAGACAAATCGCCATATTGGCAATGGTTTCGGGCGGGCGAACTTTCACCAGCGACATATAAAAAGCCGAATCGTTGTGCTTTCGTCCAAGCTCGCGCATTTTCATCAGTTCCACCGAATCGTTTTCCCACTGGCGGTGGTTTCTCGTGCGCAGGTAGTCCTCATAATCAACCAGGAGTTCCTGCAAACTGGCTTTGGCAACATTCACCAGTTTAATTTCCATTTCCTTCGAAGTGGCCGAAGCCGCACTTCCTTCAACAATATTTTAACTAAACTGTAACAAAACATAAAACCCAAATACCAATTGCTAAAAAATTACAACCTCTAAAAATGAACCGCAACCTTTTTTCGTTGGCCTGGCGCGAAACCACCCGTTCGGCCTACTGGGGCAAAAGTCTGGCGACCAGCATTGGGCTGGGATTTCTGGCCCTCTATTTTTCGGCCAGCTTTCTGGTGCTCGGAATGGCCATCCCCAAAATCATTACTTCCGAATTTCCGGATGCCGACCCGGTATCGAAATTCAACAGCTTTGTACTCGGTTATTTTGCCTTCGATTTAATCATCCGGCAAATGATGCAGAAACTGCCAACCGTCAGTTTTCGGCCTTTGCTGGTTTTAAATATCCGGCGACGTAGCATTGCAAATTACCTGATGATCCGTTCGGTGATCAACTTCCTCAACATTTTGCCCTTCTTTGTTCTGGTTCCGGTATTGTTTAAATTGGTACTTCCGGCGTATTCAGGAATTGCAGCTCTGGCTTGGCTCGCCGCTTTGATTTTACTGGTTTTCAGCAGCCATTTTTTATCCATTTTCCTGAAGTGGAAGTTCAACGAAGCCGAATACCAGTTCTTTATTTTTCTGGCTGTTATCGGCGGACTTTTTGCACTGAACTATTTTGGACTGATTCATTTTGCGAGCGTTCTTGGTCAGTTTCTCGACCTGGTTCTCAAACAACCGCTTGCCTTCCTTCCGCTAGCCATACTTCCGGTATTCTTTTATTTTCTAAACATGAAATTTCTGCAAAACCGGATGTTCATCAACCTGGTTAGCTCGAAAAAGAAGGAAGAAAAAATCGGCGACTACTCATGGCTCGATCGGTTGGGTGAAAACGGCCGTTTCATTGCCCTGGAGTTGAAACTGATCTGGCGCAACAAACGCCCTCGCTCGGTAGCCATGATGACGTTGATCATGCTGGCATACGGCCTCCTTATTTATAAGTCAAAACCCGGAGAAGACATACCCGACTTTGCGCTTATTCTGGGTGGAGTTATCATTGTGGGCATGTTTTCCATTTCCTACGGACAATTTTTCCCGGCGTGGCACAGCAACTATTTCCCGATGCTTATGTGCCAGCGACTGACGATGAAACAATTCCTTCGGTCGTTTTATCTGCTGGTTTCGGTCGTTTCGGTAATTTGTTACATACTCGCACTTCCCTACGTTTTTCTGGTTCCGCAAACTGCATACACGCATCTTTCGATGCTGCTTTATAACCTTGGCGTTAATATTCCGATCCTTTTCTGGATTGGCCTTTACAGCAAAAAGCGGCTCGATTTGAACCAATCGTCGGTGATGAATTACCAGGGCGTTGGCGCTGCGCAGTGGCTGGCCGGATTCCCGTTACTGATCGGCCCAATTTTGTTTTACTACCTGTTCAAACTGGCTTTCGGACAATTGGGAGGATTCATCGGACTGGGAACTCTCGGGCTGATCAGAATTCTTCTGCATCCGATTCTCATCGATTTTTTCTCGAAAAAATATCTTCAGCAAAAACATCAGTTAATCAAAAATTATAAAAACTCCTGAACATGATTCGTGTCGAAAACCTCATCAAAGCATATAACAAAGAAGTTGTCCTGAATATTCCTGAACTAACTATCCGTCAAGGTGAAATTTTCGGGCTGGTGGGCAACAATGGCGCCGGAAAAACCACGCTTTTTAACCTCATTCTCGACCTGATTGTGGCCAGCAAGGGTCAGGTCTTGAGCAAAGAAGTGAATGTACACGAGTCGGAAGACTGGAAAAGTTACACCGGCGCTTTCATCGACGAGTCGTTTTTGATTGGCTACCTCACGGCCGAAGAATATTTTGCGTTCATCGCCGGGTTGCGCGGAGTTGGCAAAACCGAAACGGCTGACTTCCTGGCCGGATTCACCGACTTTTTCAACGGCGAAATTCTGGGCAAAAAGAAGTTTTTGCGCGATTTTTCGAAAGGCAACCAGAAAAAGGCGGGCATCGTAGCCTCTCTGCTGGGCAAACCCGAAATCGTGGTTTTGGACGAGCCTTTCGCGAACCTTGATCCCAGCTCGCAATACAAACTCCGGAAGCTGATCAAAGATTTTGCGGCCACGAATGGCACGACATTCCTGATTTCGGACCACACGCTGGATAACATTGCCGACGTTTCAACCCGACTGATTATCCTCGAAAAAGGCAAAATCGTTCGCGACGTTCCGAAAACTGAAACCACCCTTCAAGAAATTGAGGCGTTTTTTAAACCGGTGGTGGAGACGGATGTAATCTAAAGATTGAAAAGTATGAATAGGGCATTAAATATTAAGAACTGGTCAGAAGGTGGGAACAACTATGTTTTAAAAGGGAATCCAAAAAACAAGTGGGTCGGATTTCAAGAAACAGTACTTTCCGCGCTTTCAAAATCGTTTGGAGACAAATTTAACATCGTTATTTGGACGGACGAACAGAATGAGGATGATTACTATTGCATTCCATATCAAGTTATCAAACACCTTTTTATTGAAGAGCACAAGACAACCGGGAAATACCCCAATAGATGGACTGCAATTATTTTAGATCATCGATTTTTGATGCATAGTAACAGTCAGCTTTCGGTAGATATTTCTGCATGTTATGCAAAACAACTTATTTCTCAACCCATAATTGACATATCTGATGATTATTTTATTGAAAATGCAAAAGCCGAAATTAATGTCAGGCTGGGACAATCAAAATTCAGAAAGGGTGTGTTAAATAATTTCGGGAACAAATGTGCTTTAAGCGAAATCTCAGAGCTTTCTTTATTAACTGCAAGTCATATTATACCTTGGTCACATAACAAAGATTTTCGTGGAGACATATCCAACGGAATTTGTTTGTATATTGAGTATGATGGCCTGTTTGACAAGGGTTTTATCTCTTTCACAGATGATTTGAAACTAATTGTTACGTCTGAAGTTTCAAAACTATCACAACAACTTCAGGATAAGCTAAAGGCAGTTGAAGGTCAAAAATTAAGGCAACCTTCAAAAAAGCCTTTAAATATTGAATATCTAGACTATCACCGAAAGAATATTTTCAAAAAATAGGTTGAGTACTTTAGTCCAAGAATAGATCCATTTGTAATAGATCCCCAAAATATTGTAATTTTATCCAAAACTAATTTGATGTCAGATAAGTTGACCATATTGAGAGATTTAAAAAGCTATTTGCAAAGCAACTACAGCAATTCGGTGAAAGACATTATCTTGTTTGGTTCACAGGCTCATGGCAATTCCAATGAAAATTCGGATTACGATGTTTTAATTGTCTTGAAGAATGATTATACAGCCCGTGACGAAAACCAAATCTATGACTTGTGTTATGATATGAATTTGAAATACAGTATTATCATTGACGCTCACCTCATATCAGAAAAAGAATTGACCACCATAAAAGGCAGACAACCTATTTTTTCAAAAGCAATTAAATCCGGAATTTACGCATGAGCCTTGAAGAAAATGAAAGAGCCGAGTTGATCAGGTACAGGATTGAAGAAGCAAAGGAAACCATTGCTGATGTTCAGCTTTTGATAGATAATGACCGATTGAGAGCTGCTGTAAACCGCATTTATTACGGCATGTTTTATTCTCTTCTGGCGCTTGGATTAGCTTATCAATTTGAAACTTCAAAGCATCAGCAATTACTGGGTTGGTTCAACAAGAATTTTATTCATGAAGGCTTGATTGATGTTAAATTTGGGAAAATCATCAACAAAGCATTCAATAGAAGGACTCAGGGAGATTACGAATCGTATGTTGAGTTTGATAAGGAAATTATTCTGGAGATGTTCGACGAAATGAAAGAATTTATCTATAAAATTGAACGTTTTTTATTTATAACATAAGTTTCGGGTTAATATCTCTGATCAATCCCCAAATACTTAATAACAAACCTGATATCAGCGTAACTAAAATCGGATCCCAGCGCGGCCCGGATCTCGTTCAGTCCACCAGTTTTGTGGGTTTTGATGTATTCGGTGATCGTTTTCACTTTCTGCGGATCGACTAATCCGTCAAGCGAAAGCGCTCCGGTGCCGACAAAATGAGCCAGATGCCCCTCGATGGTAGAAGCAGCCATGCCCCGTTCGTGAGCAATTTCTGCGATGGTCTTTCCATTCCTGAACAGCTCAAAACTGATTTGCTTCGAATCCTTTCCTGCACTATCTATTTCTTTTTCAGCCGAAACAGGTAAATCGAGTCCTTTCTGCTGGCGATAGTTGATCACCAACTGCAAAATTTGCTTCCCAAACTGCTGCATACGGGTGCCACCCATTCCTTTCACGGCTTTAAGTTCGGCCTTGGTAGCCGGAAGGTTTTGCACAATGTCGAGCATGGTTTTCTGCGGAAGAATGCGGCGAACTTCCACATTCAATTCATCGGCCATGTTCTCGCGCCAGTTTTTCAAAAGTGTATAAAAATCGGGATGAGCAGATAATGCTGAAGCTCCTGATGCAGAATGCCATTTACCTTTAGGTTCAGGAACCTCGATGGCCGACTTGGATTTCACCGCAAGATAAGTCTTAATTTCAAACCCGTTTTTACACCATTCAAGGCACACTTTTTTGGTACGAATTTCTTTCTGAAGTTTATCAGCCGCTTCGGCAAAGCTCTTTCGAATGGCTTTGTTGTCGGTTTCGAGCGACGCCAACGCAACTGGCTCTTCCACCACTGCGACTAGTTTTCCGAAGAAATACTCGCAGGCCTTTTTCACCCGGTCTTGCAACTGATCATTTTCTTCAGGATTACCTTCCATTGCAACCAATTGTCTGAGCTGAGCTTCAAATTTTGCGGCCACATCAATAAGCTCCGTTTGCAAAGGAACGGCAATTCCCTCTAATTGTGTACTGAGCGTACCAAGTACCTGAGCCGAATGTTCTCCCCACAACTTCAGCAGAAACTGAATCTGCCGTTGCATGGGTTTAAAGTCGAATAATTCGGCAAGCAGCTGCTGTACATATTCTCGCCGCGATTGTTCCAGTTCGGCATTTCCCGGCTGATTGCGCTCCACCTCATTGGTAAACCGGATGACCGTACTGTCGTTTTTGACGCTGAAATCGGCAATCGGCGAACTCAAAACCAAACCTTCCAGTGTTTTGCATCGGCTCAGGGCAACGTAAACCTGGCCATGTGCAAACGATGCACGGGCATCGATAATCGCTTTCTCAAAGGTCAATCCCTGACTTTTGTGAATAGTGATGGCCCAGGCCAGCTTGAGCGGATATTGAGTGAATGTGCCAATTATTTCCTCATCAATTTCCTGCGTCGTTTCGTTGAGCACATATTTGGCGTTTCCCCATTCGGTTGGCACCACTTCAATCGGCAACTCATCGCCGGGGCAAAGCACTTCAATCCGGTCTTCTGAAATATCGGTTATCTTCCCTATTTTCCCGTTGTAAAAAAGCTTGCCGGCTGATGGATCATTTTTCACAAACATCACCTGTGCACCCACTTTCAGTTCCAGCTCGGGGTCGGTTGGGTAGGCATATTCCGGAAATTCACCCTCAACTTTGGCGGAGAACTTGTGCAATTTCGTTTTCAGTTTTGCCAGCTTCGACTCGTTGATTTGCTGCGACTGATAATTGTGCGTTGTAAGGGTAATGTATCCTTCAGTGTCGTCGGGGTTGAAACCCGGGACATAGCGTTGGTTGAGTTCACGAAGGGTTTCCTGATCGAGCCGGTTCTCGCGAACCTTGTTCAGAACTTCAATAAAATGGCGATCACTTTGACGGAAAATCTGTTTCAGCTCGATACCAATAAACCGCGAACGACGCAAAGCATGGCTGCTAAAGAAAAAACTGGTATCATAATATGGCTTCAGGATTTCCCATTCATCGTCTTTCACAATGGGAGCAAGCTGCTGAAGGTCGCCAATCATGAGCAACTGCACGCCGCCAAAAGGTTTGTAGCGATTTTTAAAGCGGCGCAAAACTTCGTCGATGCCATCCAGAATATCGGCCCTAACCATCGAGATTTCGTCGATCACCAACAAATCGAGACTCCGCATGATGTTGATTTTTTCGCGGCTGAAACGCTTGATTCCGGCAGCAACACTGCCACTGTCGGTCACTTCAATAGGGCGTGGCTGATCGGGCCCGTGGGGAATCTGCGGTCCAAACGACATCTGGAAAAATGAATGAATAGTGACTCCACCCGCATTAATAGCAGCGACGCCTGTTGGTGCAACTACCACCATCCGTTTGGGCGATTGCATTTTCAGATTTTTCAGAAATGTGGTTTTCCCGGTTCCGGCTTTTCCCGTGAGAAAAATATTTTGATTGGTGTACTGCAGAAAATTCCAGGCAAGTTCGAGCTGGGGGTTGATTTGGAGTGACATCTGGATTGGAATTATTGAAAAAAGTATCAACAAATATACACAATTCTGTAGCGAGCTTTTCCCGATAAACCTGCAAAATAAAAATCCATCGATAACGTTATTAATCGCAAAACATTGCTTATATGAACCGGTTCTTCAAGATTTTTATTGCCCTGATTCTTTTCGTTAATTGCGCAGGCCCTAAATACCAGCTTACAGGCTCATGGATCCAACCCATTCCGGGACAGACAGATAAGTATCAGGGAATCAAACTACTTGACAACGGGATTGCATCAACCATTAACATGAAAACCCTGCAATATAAAAGTTGGTCAGTCAGAGGAAACAAGCTTATACTGGAAGGACAGAGTCTGGGAAGCAAGCAAACGATATCTTTTACAGATACCCTGATTATAACGAAGGTTGCACCTGATACATTAATTTTAAAAAAGGGCACGCTCGATATGGTTTTCTTCCGACAGGCAGACTGATTTGAACGATTAAAACCTCTTTTAAAATTACAAACATCAGGGAAACTGGAAGCTTCTGAATTTTCTTATTTGCTGATTTTTCTCCTTCACCATAGAAAAAAAGCAGCAGCCCGAATCTCCTTCGAACTGCTGCTTTTTGAAAACAAATTTATACTATAAGCTATCTGGCTTTCGGCGCTTTTAACAGGGCAACTAAAACGGTTGCTGCGACAAGGAATACTGCGGCAACCAGATAACCGTTGCTGTATGCACCAGTTTTGTCGGCCACCATTCCACCCAGCATTGGGCCAATCACTCCGGCAACTCCCCAGCCAGTAAATACCATTCCATAGTTCACTCCCAGATTCTTCATGCCAAAGAATTCGGCAGTCGTTGTGGGGAACAACGAGAAAACAGCGCCATAAGCCAGTCCTGCCACGGCTGAGCCAATGATTAACGTTGGAATGCTGGTGTACAGGGCAAACAGGAACATGTTTACCGCCTGAATAAGGAAAACAATCATCATGGCACGGGTACGGCCAACTTTATCGGATAACACGCCTGCACCCAAGCGGCCCAGCGCATTGAAAACCGAAAGAATAACTACCAGCAAATACCCGGCTGTTTTCCAGTCGGCCTGGGCTACAGCTATGCTCGGCAGGTGAGCAATAAGCATCAAACCAGCAGTTGCGGCAAGCAGATACATGATCCACAACAAATAAAACTGAGGTGTTTTAGAAACTGCATCCCAGGGCAAATCTTTGCCTTTGGGAGCTGGAGCAGCCTGTGGCGATGCAGCTTTGGGAGCCTCAGCTTCCTGCGGATTTTTCAGGAACATAGCCAGACCAACCACCGCCACAATGGCAAATACTCCGAGAATGATAAAGGTATTGCTGATTCCGTATGATTTTAAAAGACTTGCTGTAATCGGCGTAATATAAACTGGTGAAAGACCAACTCCGGCAACAACAATTCCGGCAATCATCCCTTTTTTCTTCGAATCGAACCACTTCATGGCACAAGGTGTTGCTGCCGAATAACCCAGCCCGATACCGATCGAACCAATTACGCCAAAGGTAAATACCATCATGGCCAAACTGTTGGCAAATCCCGAGGCTATCAAACCTCCACCGAGCATTAAACCTGAGAAAATGGTTACCGGACGAGGTCCAAATTTATCCTGTGCCCTTCCGGCGAAAATCATGGTTACGGCAAATACAGCGGCTGAAACGGTAAACGGAAGTGCGGCATCGGTATTGGTCCACTGCCAGTCGCTTACCAGCGCCTTTTTAATAACACCCCAGGAGTACAACACTCCCATGACTAGGTTTATGCCCAACGCGGCAAAGGTGACAATCCACCCACGGTTGTTAGTTTTTTGGTTCATTTTTTAAGCGATTTTTGGGTGCTTAAAATAATGGATAATTATTCAAATCTACTAATCGGAATAGAATAAAATTTCAAATTGAAACACAAATAGCATATTTCATTTTCTTTTGAAAGAAAAACAGATCATCTGCTTAAATAAAGTTTATGCTCTTTCCGGAGTTGGATAGATTAATTCCAAACACGATCTCCAATTAAACTAATCGGTGAGGCCAGCCAGAAACTTACCTGAAATAAACCGGATGGGATACCAGGCCGCCAGGAAACCAATTCCGGATACCAGGGCAAATACAGCCAGCAGATCGCCCACCCGAATTTTGACCGGATAGCTGGAAAAGATGAACGCACCATCGGTTCCCGGAATCTTCAAAAGACCAAATTCCATTTGTATCCAGCAAATCGCTACACCCAAAATCAGCCCCAGAACTGCACCTGCCAATGAAATCATCCACCCCTCAAGCAGAAAAATGGTACGAATCATTTGCTGGTTTGCACCCATACTTTGCAATATAGATATGTCGGCTTTCTTGTCGATAATTAACATGGAAAGTGAACCCAGGATATTGAAAGACGCAATAATCAGGATAAACCCTAAAATGAGAAAGATGGCCCATTTTTCCGACTGCATCACCCGGTAAAATAATTCATGCTGCTCAAACTGCGTCTTTACTAAAAAATCACTGCCCAATATGCGCTGAACTTCAGTTTTCACCTCCTCATCCGGGAAACAATCCTTTAACTCAAGCTCAATGGCATTTACCTGATTCTCCAGTTGAAACAATTCCTGTGCAAACACAAACGGAACCAAAACGTATTTCGAATCAATTTCCTGCTGATTTGAAAACACTCCTGAAGCATAAATCGTAGTGTGATTTAAAGCATTGGCAACCGAAGGACGACCTGTTGTTCCACGTTTAAGGGTGTAAATATGCACTGGTTCAGTAAAGTTTAACCCAACTGAAAGAAAATAGGCGACCCCCTGCCCTACCAGCGCAAATGGAATTTGATTGGCTTCGAGCAGAAAGCGGCCGCTCGTAATACTGGTCGTATCAAAATCCGAAATTTTGCTGTAATTTACAGGCACGCCTTTAATGGTGGCAAAATACTGACGGTCGCCATACCTTAGCAACACATCGTCTTCAACCACCGGAATAACCGATAAAACTCCGCTAACCCTGCTTAGTGCGTCCAAATCGGTTTGTGAAGGATCAAACGACTTTCCCTTTGCCGCAGTGATTCGGATGTCGGGATCAAAAGTGGAAAACATCGAACGAATGGAATGGTCGATGCCATTAAATGCTGAAAGAATAACCACCAGGGCCAGTGTGCTGATTGTGACACCAGCTACAGATATTCCTGAAATCAGGTTAATCACATTAACCGATTTTTTCGAAATCAGGTAACGACGTGCAATATAGAAAGCGGTTTTTACCAAGGGTCAGTTTATTTCCAGGCTTTTACAATCAATCCGGTGCCACTCAGATGTTTCCCGTACAGATCGAAAAAATTTAGAATCAGTGCGATCGGGTAAACAATCAGGTAATAAAACGGGAGAATCACAAAAAATAGTTTGCTGGCACCAAGCATCAGAATAGGGTATTTCATCGAAAGTTTCCACGAAATCTTACCCGGAGTTCCGTATGAATATCTGGCCTCAACGCTGGTGAAACCTGCCGACTTTAGTTTGTTTTCGATTTCCAAAATATTGTATCCGTCGCGCACATGTTCGTCGATAAAACCATGAACACCTTCCTCATGATCATGATCGTGCGAATCGGAGCCACCCTGATCCGAAGGCGTTGAAATCAAAAGCATTCCGCCGCTTTTCATCGATGCATAAAAGTTCCTGAATACCTGTACATCCTCTTCAATATGCTCCATTACATCCACAGAAAGAACCAAATCGTATTTATCCGGTTCCTGAAATTGGGTCAGATCGGCCAGCTCAAATTTCACGCGTCCCGACAGACCTGCCTTTTGCATGAACTGGTTGCAATCGTCAATTTGCTCGGTTTTTATATCAACAGCCTTTATTTCAGCCTTTGGGAACCAGCGGGCCATGCGGTAGGTGTACTGCCCGAAGCCCGAACCGGCGTCGAGAATAGCTTTCACTTCAGGAGTGGTATGGGTGCGTTGGCGAAGTTCCCTCCTGATGTGCCAGGCACGTAACAAAAGTAAATCGAGTAACTGGTAAAACAGCTTCCGCAATGCCGGATGCTGATTGAAAACCTTTCCCAGCGAACGTTTTATTGGGTCGTATTGCATAATGTCCAGTAAAAAGGCAAAAGGTAAAAGAGTGATCAGTCGCGGTGTTCTGTCTTCATGTTATTCTTTGAGCAAACGGTCGATGTTATCGATGTAATCGAGACTATCGTCAATGTGAAAATCGAGTTGTGGAACAATTCGAAGCTGCTTGCCAACTTTCAATCCAAGTAATCCTCTTAATTTCGATTGATGAGTTTTGATTTCCAGTAAAATATCTTTCCCTTTTTCCGACGGATAAATGCTGAGGTAAACCCGGGCAATGGACAAATCGGGAGAAATGCGAACCTTAGTCACGCTAACCAGTGTCCCGTGAAGGAAATCCCGACCATCTTTCTGCAGGATTTCGGCTAAATCTTTCTGAATCAGCCGCGATATTTTGTTTTGTCTGGTGGTTTCCATGCTTTTGCTTTTTGAAAATGAAGTCTCAAAGGTATTAAAATTGTTCGAACAACAGGAAACTCAATTATTTCGTAACGATGGAAACTGTTTCCCTGACAATGGTTTTTACCGGATGTCCTGAAAATTTGGTTTTACTTTATACTTTTGCCCTTTCACTGTGGACTCGACTCATGGAAGGACTTTTCGATTATGGTTTGTGGGGACTTTTTCTGGCAAGCTTTCTGGCCGCAACCGTCGTGCCTTTCAGTTCAGAAGCCTTGCTTTCCCTGCTCATTGCCAACGGTACCGATGTGACTTCGGCTGTATTGGTTGCATCGGCCGGAAACTGGCTGGGAGGCATGAGCAGCTTTGCCATCGGATACCTGGGCAAATGGGAATGGATAGAAAAATACCTCCGTATTAAGCGTGAAACCATTGAAAAATGGCACAACAGACTGTACAAACGAGGAGCCGTTTTTGCTTTTCTGAGCTGGGTTCCGGCGGTTGGTGATATTTTTGCTGTAACTCTTGGCATTCTACGGGCTAATGTCTGGGTAATTGCCTTAGCTATGCTGGCCGGAAAATTATTGCGGTATGTTGTTTGGGCCTGGCTGACCGGCCTGATATTTTAGCCAATCCCGGATTATTCTTCCCTTTTCGTCCGTTTCATCGGTTTGATGGGTACCACCACAATCTCGTAGCGGCATTCGGGGCAAATGTAGGCTTCGCAGCCGGTGCAGGCAAAACAGTTTCCACACGACCGGTCCAACTGCTTTTTATCCCAGCTTTTTCCGCAGTGAGTGCAGGTAACCTGATTGCTGTTCGCGTCAGAAGCCATTACTTTAACTGAATGAATCTGATAAGTTTTACCAATCCGAACAAAATCACCTGTGTGAAAATAATGGTTGCACCGGAAGGGATATCGGCAAAATAGGAGATGAGCAATCCGGCGAACGAAGCCAGGAAAGCGAAGCCAACCGAATAAACCATCATCCGGCTGAAATTGCGGGTCAGCACATTGGCCGTAGCCTGCGGAATAGTGAGCAGCGACATGATCAGGATAATCCCAACCACGCGAATATTCAGCACGATAGTCAGCGAAATCAAAACCATCAGCAGGTAATTGAACAGGTTGACAGGCAAATCCGATGTCCGTGCAAAATCTTCGTCGAAAGCAATGTATAAAATGGTGCGGTAAAACAGCGTAAAAAACAGAACAATAATCAGCGAAAGGGCCAGCATTAGCCAGATTTCGCCGGTCGAAACGGTGAGAATGCTGCCGAACAAATAACTCATTAAATTGGGTGCGTAACCGGGAGTGAGATAGACGAAGATGATTCCGATGGCCATTCCCAGCGACCACCAAATGGCAATCGACGAGTCTTCGCGAACCTTCCCTTTGCTGCTGAACAACTGAATTCCCATTCCGGAGAGGATAGAGAAAATGGCTGCGCCAACCAGCGGATGAATGCCCATGTAATAGCCCATCCCGATTCCGCCAAACGAAGCGTGAGTAATTCCTCCGGAAATGAAAACAATTCGCCGCGAAACAATGTAAGTTCCCACAATTCCGCAAGAAATGGCCGCCAACAGCGAAGCCAGAAAGGCGTTGAGGAAAAAGTCGTAGCTAAACAGCTCAGTGAGTATGTTCATGGTGTTCGTGTTCGTCGTGAATTTTCAGTACGGTATGCGGAATATGCCCGTGCGTGATGATTTGCAGCGGGCAATTGTACGAAGCCAGTTGTTCCTGGCTGATTTTGTTGCTCGGGTGGTGGTGCAAACTGCGATTCACACAGGCAATGGTTTTTACAAACATCGAAATGGTGCCCAAATCGTGCGACACCAGCATAATCGCCATTCGTTTGTTCAGTTCTTTCAGCTTTTGGTACAGTTCACCTTCAAAGTTGTTGTCAACGTAAGTGCTGGGCTCGTCCAAAACAAGCAGCTCCGGATCGTTCATCAGCGCACGGCACAAAAAAACACGTTGCATTTGTCCTCCGGAAAGCTCTCCGATGGCTTTATTCCGGAGAAATGAAATTCCCATCTCGGCCAGCAAATGCTCCGCTTTCTGTTTTTCGGAAGAATTGGAATGAAACGATGAAAACAGGGCTGTGTTGAGTTTTCCCGAACGCACCACGTCAATCACCGAAATCGGGAAACGCTTGTCGATTTGATTCACCTGCGGCAAATAGCCAATGTTGTTTTTGCTGATGAGCAGGTTCAGGGTTCCCGATATAGGTTTTACCAGGCCCAAAACGGTTTTGATCAACGTGGTTTTCCCGCCACCGTTAGGCCCAATGATGCCGATGAAATCTTCGGCATAAACGTCCATAGAAACCTGATCGAGTACTACATTGTCGTCGTAACCAGCCGTGAGATCTTTTATTTCGAGCAGTTTCTTCATTTCTGTGAAGCTATTTTTTTAGCAATGTCGAGCATTTGCTTGTCCCAGTTGTAGTCGAGCGGATCAATCGTCACCACCTCGCCACCAATTTCGCGGGCCAGCTGAAGTGCATTTTCCGAGTCGAATTCTTTCTGTATAAATACAATCCGGATATTTTGTGCTTTGGCTGTGTCCACCATTTCTTTCATGTGTTTGGGCGACGGGTCTTTGCCATCCATTTCGAGCGCAATCTGGTTCATCCCGAACTGGCGGGCAAAATAGCCCAGGGTGGGGTGAAAAATCATGATGCCGCGGTTGGCAAAAGGAGCCAGTTTTGCTGAAATCTGTGCCGAAACCGAATCAATGTGCGCATCAAATTTGGCATAGTTGGCTTCAAAAGTTTGGTCATGTTCCGGAAAAGCCGCTTTCAATGCCAGAAATGTATTTTTAGCCACGATTTTCGATTCGGCGGGCGCTGCCCAAATGTGCGGGTCGAAAGCTTCGTGGTGCGCATGGTCGTGATCGTGACCTTCCTCGCAACTTCCGGCGAGTAAATCAACTCCTTCCGAACAATTCACAATTTTCAGGTTCTGGTTCATCTCCGCAAACTTTTCCTTCCACATTTCTTCGAAAGTCAGCAAGCCAATCTGCAACCAGATTTTTGACTCGGAAAGCGACTTCATCTGACTGGCCAAAACTTCGTAATTGTGGTAGCTCGAACCCGGAGGGACCAGCACATTGACCGAAACCAGGTTCCCGGCGATTTGCTCAACAAAATACTTTTGCGGCAGAATGCTTACCGAAACGGTGTTGGTGGTTTTCTGAGATTTAGGCTGGCAGGCAATCAGAACGATGGCCAACAGGTAAATATATTTTTTCATAATAATTCAAATGAATTCAGGAGCGATATAAACATTTGTAACCAAAGATAGTTCGATTTCCGGAATTATAGTATTCTGCTTTGCCTATGCTTTTGCCTTGTTCCTGATTTTCTTGGGCGGAACCGGATCGTATCCGTGTGTTCCCCACGGATGGCATCTCAAAATTCGTTTGGTCCCCAGCCAAAAGCCTTTGAATGGCCCGTGAATTTTGATGGCTTCGATGGCATATTGCGAACAGGTTGGCTCGTGCCGGCACGATGGCGAAAGCAGCGGTGAAATGGAGTATTTGTAAATGTAAATGGGCACCATTAACAACCAACTTAAAACCTTTAACAAAAATCGGAAAACTGTTTTCATGGTTGCAAAGTTACGTGATTCGGTATAACATTATTTTCCTAAGGTAATAGTTTCCCGGAAATTACTAGGTGACTACTTCGTCAAATGGCTCAGTGAGTCCAGTAAATTTGATAATTCAGCAAAAGGTTTTCCACTATGTTTTTGATAGATTGCATCATGAAAACGATCAATCTCCTCCAGAACAGGCAACGCTTTTTTCCACTTATTATCGTTTATCGGGGTAAAAAACATGACTGCTTCGTCGTTTACCCTTCTTTTCGCCTGATCCAGCACCTCCCTTCCTAAATCAGACAACTCCAGTAATTTGATTCTTTTGTCTGTTATATCCTGAACCTCAGAAAGCAACCCATTATTGATTAGCCTACGGATGGTATCCATTCCGGTGGTATATTCGAGATGATAAATGTTGATTAAGTCGGTTTTCTTTGCTTTTTCCATTGCCTCAACAGTTTGTAAAAACAGATATTCCAGTCGGTTATTTATAATCAAATCTTTTAAGGCTTTCCGGATGTAAAATTCGTGATAGCGGGCAATCCTGGCTGTGATTTCTAAAAACCGTACCTTATCATCGAAACGGTTAATCAAAGGTAATGATGTTTCATTGCTGGTTCTGGTAACCTTTCCTTCATCTAATGCCGGTTCTTCAATCAGTTTATTGCTCATCCAGCGAACAAACTCGCCAAGTTCCAAATCCCTGTTTCTCAGCTCATATTCTTCATAAAGATCGATCACCTGCTTTAGAACAGCATATTTATTCTTCATACATCTTCTTTTTGCGTGAAATTATAAAAAGATTGCTATGTTTGCATCGTATACGATGTAATAATATCGTATACGATTTTTATTCGTTCAAATGATAAATGAAAGCAATTTTTTTCGATCCGAAAAGAAAAACTCAATGGGAAAGTAATTGCCCAATCTTGTCAGGCTTTAAAAAATCAATGAATGAAAATTGAGGCATGATGTTTAATCAAGGCTAACACACTCATTTCTGTTAAACTTTAAATTTTAAGTTATGGCTAAAAAAGGATTAGGTTTGAAAGAACCCAGCAAGGACCTTAAGGAAAGGAGACTTGAGAAACGACTAAAAAAAGAAGAAGGTAAAGTTAAAAAGAGAAAGAATCAAAGGTAAAGTAACTCAAATTGCCCGGAACAATGACCCCTGCCATGTATTGAGACTAATTACATTAGCCACAATACATGGCTTTTAAAAATGTCGGACCGATGATTTTTTCACAACAACAAATATCAATCTGTTTATTTTTTCCCGGATGATTTCAAGTGTTAATTGCAAAGATATTCAGCAACTATATTCAACGCCCATCGTTCAGCAGACCGCATTTTGGTCAGCTGTTAAAAGGAAACTGGGCTCTTCCCCTCTGGCCATAAATTTCAGCGCCAAAGAGTCGGCTCTGTTTGGACCGATATCCAAAAATAAAAATATCGAATCCGATCTATTGGTGGTTATTCAAAAAATTGATGGTCAGCATTCGATTGCTTACGTTCCTTATGGTCCCGAGCTCGAACCTCACGAAGAAAACCAGGGTGCTTTTTTGGAAGAACTATCGGAATGTTTACGTTCGTTTATTCCGAAAAACTGCATTCTCATCAGGTACGATTTGTGCTGGGAATCCTATTGGACTAAAGATTTCGGTTGCTATGATCAGGAAGGAAACTGGATGGGAGAACCGGCAATATCATCGCAGGAGTTCAGGTTTAATTTCAATACTATAAACTGGAATTTCAAAAAGGCATCTTTCAATATTCTACCATCCAATACCATTTTTATCGATTTACGGCAGGACATTCCGGACATTCTGTCGCGTATGAGGGCAAAGACCCGATACAACATCAATCTGGCGGCAAGAAAAGGTGTATCTGTCCGTAAAATGGGAGTCGAATGCCTGGATGTTTGGTATAAACTCTATCAGGAAACCGCTGCCAGGAACCATATTTACCTAAGTGACTTGAAATATTTCGAGGCTGTTTTGTCAACTGAATCCAGCAATTCTCAATCGCCAGCCGAGGTACTTTTGCTTGTAGCCGAGATTGACGACTTTCCGTTGGCCGCAATGTTCCTGATAATCACCGGGAATCGCGGTTCATATCTCTATGGGGCATCCACCTCCGAACACCGGAATCTGATGGCCACCTATGCCCTCCAATGGGAGGCCATCAAAATTTCGAAGGAAAAAGGCTGTACGCAATATGATTTGTTTGGAGTGTCACCCAATCCCGATCCTGCCCACCCGCTTTACGGCTTATATAAATTTAAAATTGGATTTGGCGGTGACTTATACCATAGCATGGGATGCTGGGATTATCCTTTACAAATGGATAAATACAATTATTTCAAGTCGGTTGAACTAAACGGGAAAGGATTTCATATTTCATGAAACGTTAAAGGCCGTAAAGGTCAAGACTGATGAACGAATTACTTCAATTACCGATTTTCAGCAAATCTGAATGATAATTTACCCTCATGATTTGCTTTGGAAAGGTTGGAGTATCGTGGGACATAAGTCTTTGGCGCTTGTACTGAAACTGTTTTCGCCGAAATTATTTGAAGGAAAGGTAATGGTTCTTCCCAGAAAGGTAATTTTTTCAATGAGTGTTGCAGCAGCCACGAATACAGTTCGTCGTTGTTGAATTGTTTGCTGATGTCGTGTCCCTGATTGACCAGTCGTGTAAATCGAACATCGGCTTTGCGTTTTTCGAGCGCTTTAACCATCACTTCAGAGCGGCTGATGGGGATTTGACGATCGGCTGTTCCGTGAAAAACCCAGGTTGGAATTTTGCTGAGCGGATCGATCCATTTCAGGTTGGCGCCACCGCACATGGGCGAAATAGCAGCAAACCGATCTGGCATTCGGGCAGCAATTTCCCAGGTTCCGAAGCCTCCCATGCTCATCCCGATGAGGTAAACACGGCTGTCGTCAACACGAAGTTTGCCGGCAACTTCATCGTAAACCGGGTTGAACCAGTCTTCCGAGGCCCAGTTTTTTCCCCATGGGCATTGCGGCGAAACCACGATAAAATCCATCTTTTTGCCTTTCGACAGGTAATAGGGCAATCCGTATCGTTTGACGCTTTGCAAATTTTTACCACTGGCATGGCGCCCATGCAGGTAGAAAATAACCGGCCATTTTTTGTCCGGATATTTTTCATAGTCTTCAGGAACATGAAGAAGGTAGTTGTATTTTACCTGTTTTAATGTGCCGGTTGCCTTCGCAAATAAGGGAGAAATGCAAACCAAAAGGCATAAAAAAAGCGGCAAAATAGTATGTCGTTTGATCAAATTCAAGCTTCTGTTTTTAATGTTCGGTTGGTGAAGCTAGGAATTTTGAACCGGTAAACCTGAATCATTAACACTTTTTAATAAAATAAGGGAATGAGTTGTGTCCAAAAAATTAAATCAGGTTTAGAAAATTTAAGCACCAAATTTGAGATTTTTCCTGATTAAAACGGGAAGTTGTCAAATCGGCAAGAAGTTATAAATGAAAATATTACGAGATTATTTCTCAACATATTTGGAAGGCAACACTCCAAATTCACTCTTAAAATATTTGCTAAAATACTTGGGATCGTTAAACCCAACCCGAAAAGCAATTTCCGACACATTCATCTGGCTTTTCGACAAAAGAATAGCGGCCCTTTTAAGACGAAGTGAACGAAGAAATTCCAAAGGTGGTTTACCTGTTAAGGCAAGTATTTTTTTATACAAAAGTGTTCGGCTCATACCCAGATCACGGCTCATCATTTCAATGGAATAATCGGTATTTGAAATGTTTTTTTCGACGCACTCCAGTACCTTTTGCATAAATTGCTCATCGAGCGATGTAATTGCAACGTCCTGTGGTTCAATATGAAGTTTACTTTTGAAAAGCTGTCGCATGTTTTTTCTGAGATTGATGAGATTGAGAATTTTTGCCTCAAGAATCTGAAAATTGAATGGTTTCACAATGTAATCATCTGCCCCATGCTCAATTCCGTCCAATTGCTGGTTTTCAGATGATTTAGCTGTTAAAAGGATAAAAGGTATGTGACAAATAGCCGGATCGGATTTGACGCACTGACAAAATTCAAGACCATCCATTACCGGCATCATTATATCACTTATAATCAGGTCTGGCAATATTTTCAAAGTCATTTTTAAGGCCTCTTCTCCATTCGGTGCTTCATAAATTTCGTATTGCCCACTCAGGTTGTCTTTTAAATAAAATCGCAGGTCATCATTATCTTCTGCAATAAGTAATACCCGTTTTTCAGTCACTGTCCGTTCTTCGTGCGCAGCTGAATAGCCAGTCAAATCCGGATTAATTTCCATTTCTCCGTCAACGCTCATTTCTCCGTAATATTCAGACTTACTAACAGGTAAAACGACGGTAAAACAGCTTCCTTTGCCGGGTTTACTGGTAACAAAAATTTCGCCTTTATGTAGTTTTACAAATTCCGATACCAGAGAAAGCCCAATTCCTGTCCCTTTTTCTACTTGCCCGGTTGAATCAACCTGAAAAAACCGTGTGAATATTTTTTCAAGTTTATCCTCCGGAATTCCTATACCCGTGTCTTCCACCCTGATAGAAAGATTTGAATCGACACCGGCAACATCAAGCGTATTCTTATTTTCCAATCCAATAGTTACGGCAACCTGTCCATCGCCAGGAGTAAATTTGAAAGCGTTGGACAGCAGATTGAACATGATTTTTTCAAGTTTATCTTTGTCAAAATAGGTATTTAATTCGTCAATATCCGTTTGAAAGAACAGATGGATATGTTTTTGCTCACTCAGGTTTTTGAATGAAGCAACCACTTCCTTCAGAAATTCAATAATATCGCCAAAAGATGGATTATAACTGAGCCCCTGAACTTCCATTTTTCTAAAATCCAGCAATTGATTAACCATCCGGAGCAGCCGCTTAGAATTTTGCTCGATGAGCTTCAGGTACTTTTCTTCCGGTTTATCCTTCAAATCAATCAACAGTTTTTCAACCGGCGCCATAATTAAAGTCAGCGGGGTTCTGAATTCATGAGATATATTGGTAAAAAACTTGATCTTCAATGTATCAATCTCATGGATATGCTGTGCTTCAATTCGTTCCTGTTCAATGCGCATATTAATCCTTTCGCGAACCAGAATCAATCTCCTCAACAGAATCAGGATCAACAAAATAAAAGTTGCATAACTGACATAAGCAATCCAACTTTTCCAGAAAGGTGGAAGCACCACCACTTTAAGCTGAATTTCTTGGCCCTCTGAGTTGCCTTTTATTTCTTTTACCCGAAACGTATAGGTTCCATTGTTCAGATTGGTATAGGTTGCCGAATTCTTTTTCCCGTCGGATAATATCCAATCATTATCAAACCCTTCCAGTTTGTAGGAATAGATATTTTTTTCGGGGAAGAAATAATTGAGTGCCAGAAACTCAATTGTAAATGAATTTTCATGATACTTCAAGGCAACCTCTTTCGTATTGAAAATCGGGTCTTTAAGAATTATACGATTGTTATATTCCTGCCTGTAAGGAACACTTTTATTGAAAATCCGAAAATCCCGGATTATCATTTTGGCGACTGTAGTATCCTGTTTAATTTCGTCCGGGTAAAAAGCATTAAGCCCATCCGTGCCTCCAAAAAAGATCTCTCCGTCTGATGTGCAGATAGCTGATGAACGGTTAAATTCCTTGCCCTGCAGCCCATCGGTTATGCTGAAGTTTGTAAATTTATAATCGAACTGGCCGATGCTTTTCAAATTGCTGATTTCAAGCCGGGAAATCCCATTCCTTGAACTGATCCACAGATTTTGGTATTTATCTTCCACAATGCCTTGCAAACTATTGGAAGGAAGGCCGTCCTCCGTATTAAAATGCCGGAAGGTATTGGTGTTACGATCGAGAAGATTTAATCCGTTTTTTGTACAAATCCAGAAAAATCCCCGGCTATCCTCCAAACAGCTCCCCACATTATTATCACTTATAGAGCCACTGTTTCCATCCTGCTTCTGGAATGTTTTGAAAGCTCGTGTGTCTTCATTATATGCTGCCAAACCAAATTCAGTTGATATCCATAACACCCCTTTTTTATCACGATAGATTGAGGTAATCATATCAAAACAAAGTGTACTGTTTTGAGTACTGAAATTCGTAAACTTTTCAGTTAGTGGATTAAACCGGTTAAGCCCACTTCCAAGAGTTCCTGTCCACAGGATATTCTGGGCATCTTCACAAATTCCATAAATCCGGTCGTCAGAAATTGATGTCGAATCTTTGGGATTATGCCGATAAACTTTAATTCTTCCGCTCACCGGATCATATTTATTCAAGCCGCCAAAGTAGGTTCCAACCCATAACTTTTGGGCCTGATCCATGTAAAGCGATACAATTATATCACTGCTTAATGCCTGATTTGATCCGCTTTTAGATGCGATTCGGGTATTTTTCTCGGTCTTTCTGTCAAGGTAGTTTAGCCCTCCTCCATCGGTTCCAATCCAAAGTTTATAATCATCGGTCTGTATAATACA